>SKRK01000271.1 GCA_007118525.1 Balneolaceae bacterium | reverse complement strand
TATTGGAAAATCTGCTGAAAGAAAGGATTAAAAAACAAACTAAAACCGTATGAACCTGACATTTGAACACGCTCTTGTTGCGCTCGATCAGTCTGAAGCGAGCGAGATTATTACTGACTGTCTTGCGCATTTTGAAAAGTTTGGAACCCGCAAGTTTACACTATTTACGTCTATCAGTGTTCCTTATCCCGGGGGAATGGCATCAATTGATGAGGAATCATATAAAAATCAATTGATACAGTACAAAGATAAACTTGCACCGTTTGGATTTGAGATTGAAACAATAGTTGATTTCGGAATAAATGCTTATGCACCGTTAAAAATTCTGAATACGGCTAAAGAGCAGGAAGCCGATTATATCATCATTGCAAACAGGGGGCATAACAAATACCTGGAGCTGCTGCTTGGAAGTACTGCAACTGAACTGCTGCAGCGGTGTGATTTACCTGTATTCTTGATCAATTTATCAGTATCTGATGAAAAGGAACTGGAAGACCGTAAGCTATACTGCATAAAATCTTGCAAAGAGTCACTTACAAGCATCTTGCATCCCACAGACTTTTCACCGGTTGCCAATCGTGCATTTCAGGTTGTGAAAAAATTGGCCCCCGGTCATGCACGGGAGATAAACATTCTCCATGTTCAGGCAAGCGGCCGGCCGGGTGTAAATGACCCCGAAAAGCTAAAGGGTTTTGATAAAGAGGATACATATTCACTTAAAGATCTTAAAATCGAGCTTGAAAAAGTAACGGATGCTGACATCAATATTCGCATACGGTACGGATCGCCGGTAAAGCAGATTCTTGAAAATGCTAAGGCAAAAAATTCTACCATGATCATCATGGGAAGCCAGGGCAGAGGATTTGTCAGTGATCTGTTTCTGGGTGGAGTATCCCTTCAGGTCATAAGAAATGCGAATATTCCAATTCTTACGATTCCTGCAGATCGGAGCAAAGAAGATGATACCTGAATGAAGCCATGGTTAAACGAGTAAAAGTGTGTGTTCAGTAAAAATTTCAAATGATATACTGAATTGGGGACACATTTTAAAATGATTGTTAACAAAATACCTTTTAAGAAAAAACTAACCTGATTATTTAATGGCGTTAACTATCATTGCTACGTTGATTTTTCTTTTCACTCTTGTACTGGTGATTTGGCAGCCTAAAGGGTTGTCGATCGGATGGTCGGCTACCATTGGGGCATTATTGGCACTCATTGCAGGAGTGGTAAGTTTCCAGGATGTAATAACGGTTACCGAAATTGTGTGGAATGCCACACTGACCTTTGTGGCCATTATCATCATATCTCTCATTCTGGATGAAATTGGATTTTTTGAATGGTCGGCGCTTCACATGGCACGGTTTGCCAATGGAAGCGGGCTCAGGATGTTTATCTACATTACCCTGCTGGGAGCTGTTGTTGCCATGTTTTTTGCGAACGATGGTGCGGCTCTGATTCTTACCCCAATTGTACTCGCTATGGTACGGGCCTTAAAATTCAAAGATCGTATGATTTTACCGTTTGTCATGGCCTGCGGGTTTATTGCCGATACGGCCTCTTCACCTTTAATTGTAAGTAATTTGGTGAATATTGTTTCTGCCGATTTCTTTGGCATTGGCTTTATTGAGTACGCCAGCCGGATGATCGTACCTAACTTCTTTGCTGTAATTTCGAGTCTCGCTGTGCTTTATCTGGTATATCGCAAAGATATTCCTGAAAACTACTCGCTGGATGATGTGAAAGAACCCAGAGATGCTATTCGTGACGAGCGTATGTTTAATCTCTCATGGATTATTCTTACGGTACTGTTGATTGGCTATTTTGTCGCTGAATTTGTGCACATCCCTGTATCATTTGTGGCCGGAACAATTGCCATCTTCTTCTCAATTTTGGGTTTAAAAAGCAAAGCAGTTGATACGCGTAAAGTGATTAAGAATGCTCCCTGGGCGATTGTGGTTTTTTCAATCGGGATGTATGTAGTGGTTTATGGCCTTCAAAATGTAGGCTTAACCGACCTACTTGCTGAAGTGATTCTAATGGGAACTGAGCAGGGACTATTTGCCGGAATTATGCTAATGGGCTTTCTTGCCGCATTTCTGTCATCCATGATGAATAATATGCCAACGGTTATGATTGATGCGCTGGCTATCGAGGCAACGGGTACGGAAGGATTGATGAAAGAAGCGTTGATCTATGCTAATATCATTGGATCGGATCTGGGGCCAAAAATTACGCCAATCGGTTCACTGGCTACGTTGCTGTGGTTGCACGTGCTTTCCTACAAAGGGGTGAAGATAACCTGGGGTTACTACTTCAAAATCGGTATTGTATTGACAATACCGACTCTGTTTTTCACGCTTTTAGGTCTTTATCTCTGGTTGTCACTCATTGGATAAGTCAGGATGATAGCAGAAGGTAGAGGCCGGCCGCGATCACTGCGCCCACCAGCGGAGCAAATACGGGTATCCATGAGTAAGCCCAGTCGCTGCTTCCTTTGTGAGGGAACGGCAGCAACGCGTGGGCGATACGTGGTCCAAGATCCCTTGCAGGATTGATAGCATAGCCCGTGGGTCCGCCTAGAGCCAAACCGATACCCAATACAAGCAAACCGACCGGCAGCGCTGACAGTGCGCCCAGGCCAAATCCAACTTCTTGCCCGTTAATTACAATCGTGGAGAGCATCTCTCCATTTGCAGTTACAAATCCCGGCGTGACAATGTAGAGCACGCCATATACAAGGATAAATGTCCCGATAACTTCAGTCATGAAATTGGAAGGGTAGCTTCTTATTTCCGGTGCTGTTGAAAAGATGGCCAGTTTAACTCCTTCATCTTCGGTAATGGCAAAATGATCTTTATAAGCCAGCCAAACCAAAACTGCACCGATAAATCCGCCGATGGTTTGTGCAATAACATAAGGGATAACCATGCCCCAGTTAAACAGCCCGGCAACCGCCAGGCCTACCGTTACCGCCGGGTTTATGTGGGCTCCGCTGAATTGTCCCATTGCAAATACGGCAACGAAAACCCCCATCGCCCATCCCCAGGTAATCACAATCCAGCCGCTGTTATTCCCTTTGGTTTTGTTCAAAACTACATTGGCTACAACTCCTCCTCCGAAAAGAATAAGAATTGCAGTTCCAATTACTTCCGCTATGATAGGTGACATTTTTTTTATCCTTTAGACAGGTTGGTATTAGTTTAGAATCTTGGTCAATGTAATTAATTTTATCAATATTTAAAGAACATAGATATCGAATGGTTTTTGATCTACTTCAAAATTGCATAGATATTTTGAAATCAAGCCTATCTCTTGTATTACAAAGCTGATCATCGTAAACCTCAGTCCTTCATAGGGGTTTCCCTTATTACGAAGCGTGCTTGTTTTCTGTATCCTTTTTACAGAATCAACACAACAGGTAATCTTAAACGCCAGAGTCATGGAAACAAGAAAAAAAAATCAGCAAAGAGAAGAAGAAAGAACGCAAGAGCTTAAATCCAATTTGAACGAGAATGAACTGGCGTATTTTGAAGCCGTCATACTTAGGAAAAAAGAGGAAGTACAAAATGAGCTGGACTACCTTCTTTCAAGTGTCGAAGAGATGAGGACTTATAATGAAGATGAGGCATCTTCGCTGAGCCACCATATTGGAGATCTTGGCAGCAAAGAAGAGAGCATGGATTTGAATTATCGCCTGATTCAGCGAAACAAAAAGTTTCTCAATGAACTAAACCGCGCCTTGGTTCGCATCGAGAATGGCACATATGGCATGTGCCGTGCCACGGGTCAACCCATTGAGAAGAGACGACTTGAGTATGCACCACATACCCGCTACAGTATCGCAGCAAAAAATCGCGGCCTTGATAAAGTGCAGGCCTCATAAATAGATAGCAATCTGAATAACAGAGAGTACTGTCGGTCGAAGATATAGACCAAAAAAAAGCCCATCACTCAACTTAATGAGGATGGGCTTTTGCCTTTAATAAGTTTTCTACCTATTCGTAAGTGAGGCTTCTTACTTCAACTGCACTTAAGCCTTTAGGTGTCTCTTCTACGGAGAATTCAACTTCTTCGCCGTCTTCCAGTCCTTGATTTGGGCCTAAATTTTCTACGTTATTTCTGTGTACGAAAATATCTTTACTTCCGTCCGCAGGCTCGATGAAACCAAATCCTTTTTCAGTGTCGAACCATTTTACTTTGCCTTGTTGTGTCATTGTATTGTATTGGTGTAATTAATTCACCCAGAAGAATATTCAAAAGAGAAGAGTTGGGTTAACGCGTCTATCCTAGAAGTGCCTTACCGGGTGTCGTTCTATTTATCACTTACAGTATAAGCGTTTTATAAACCAATTGCTATTCCAGTAATAAAATATCTTTAGTGTGTATAAGTTAACAAATATTACCTGTTTCCGGGTCGATAAAGCAGCCGTCTCCACTGAGTGAGCGCTGCCAGGAAAGTTCGGATTCAAGCTGCCTGAACCAGGTCTCCATGTGATCACCTTGTACAACCTTGTTTCCGCTCTCCTCTATATATGCCGAATCAATCTGCGGATCTATAACAGTTTTATAAGCAACAACCAGCTTTTTAAGCCGATCTTCGATCAAATCAGCTTCAGTATCGTGCTTATTTCTGAGAAGAGTAATCATAGTGTTGCTGTATTGGAATGGGATTTAACGCTCCTTTGGAGTACTTTAAAGCAATAAATTACCACAAAAAGTTCAAAGATAACCTATGGAAAAACGTCTTCAGGGAATCAACCGCTTATTGATGCACAATAAACGTTTAACGGAAAAGTCATTGAGTCAACTTGATGACTCCCAGGTTCACGAACATGTTCAGGGATATGATCTATCCATAGCGGCGCTCATGAAGCACATCTCGGGTTGCTTAACATCTCTTTGGACCAACTTCCGCAGCGAAGACGGTGAAAAGCCCTGGCGCAACAGGGAAGATGAGTTTATTGACGATTTCAAAAGCCGGGAAGAGCTGATGGAATTTTGGGAGAGGGGATGGGCTATGCTGTTT
>SKRK01000140.1 GCA_007118525.1 Balneolaceae bacterium | reverse complement strand
TCATTGGCTACACTGTTGGCTATCTATCACGGTATTGTTCCACCAACCATCAACCTGGATAATCCCGATCCGGAATGTGATCTGAATTACACACCCAACGAAGCTGAAGTTCGGGATGTGAAATATGCGATGAACAATGCATTCGGGTTTGGCGGACATAATACAACCCTGGTATTCAAAAAATTTGAAAATTAATTGATGTTGGGAAGGTTCAGAGATTGGTTCAGAAAGAGAAAAGTCCATACTCCAGCTGAACATTCAGAACGTATTGCCCTTCTTGAAATTCACCTCGGGTTTCCAATTCTCCCTCAGCATGTTCATCTCTTCACCAAAGCACTACGCCACCGTTCAATAGTTGATAATGAGAAGTATGAAGCTCATGAAACCTACGAACGCCTGGAATTTTTAGGAGATGCCGTTCTGGATCTCATCGTCACTGAAATTTTATTCAGAGCCTACCCCAGGGAGAATGAAGGTTTCCTGACTAAGCTCAGATCAAAAATTGTGAAGGGCGACACGCTCTCTGATTTAGCGAAAAATCTGAAACTGAACGAGGTTCTTGAAGTTGGACACCGGGCAACCGGCCAGGGAATAGAGCTTTCCAAAAGCGTGCTTGCTGATGTATATGAGGCAATAATTGCGGCCATTTATGTTTCGCAGGGATACGACTTCACATTCCGGTTTGTGGAGGCCAATCTTAATGAATTTCTTGATATCAAAATTATTGAGAAGAAGGTAGATAACTTTAAGAGTCTTTTGATGGAGTATACACAGTCGGAAAAAGCACCATTGCCGGAGTATAGAGTGATCTCCGAAACCGGCCCCGGTCATGATAAGACATTCTCTGTAGCGGTATATGTGAGTGGTAAAAAACTAGGAACGGGTAAGGGCAAAAGTAAAAAAGAAGCGGAGCAGGTTGCTGCAAAAGATGCTCTGGAAAAGTTAAATTGAAGTTTAGATCGGAAATAAATTATACAGGGTTTACTCAGCTTTATCTGACTGAAATTTCCTTAAAAAATCTGTTTGTGTTTTGTAGATAAACCTTCGTTTCTTTGAAGCGAAAATGATTGGTTCCTGCTTTAGAAATTGGAAATTTCATGCTTGCACATTTACTAAAACCTGAAATTGATGAGTTAATCCGGAAAAAAGACTGGATTGCAATCAAGGAGTCGCTTGATGATGTGCCTCCGGTGGATGTTGCCGAGCTGCTTGAAGATTTGGAACCTGAGGTTGCGGTAGTGGTTTTCAGGCTGCTTAAAAAAAGCAAGGCCGCCGATGTGTTTACCTATTTGAGCAGTGGTAAGGGGGTAGAGCTTCTGGAAGTATTTAGCAGGCAGCAGTTAAGCGATGTGATGAACAACCTGGAGCCTGATGAGAGGGTTGCCCTTATGGAGGAGCTGCCGGGCCACCTTACCCAGCGGGTTCTCAGCTCAATGGACTCTGAGAATATCGCCCAGGTCAGAAGATTGCTCGGCTATCCTCCTGAAAGCGTAGGAAGGCTTATGACTACGAACTATGTGAAGGTTCGTAAAGACTGGTCCATAGATGAAAGCTTTAACCATATTCGTAAGTTTGGGCGAATTGCTGAAACGGTAAACGTAATTTATGTGGTTAACGAACAGGAAAAACTGATTGACGATCTCCGTTTAAACCAGTTGATTGTAGCTGCCCCTGATTTACTGATTGAAGACATCATGGATAATTCATTTGAAGCACTGAGTGCTTTTGATGACCAGGAAGAAGCTGTTCGAATGCTAAGTAAATACGACAGAGTAGCCCTGCCTGTTGTTGATAGCGACGGGGTATTGGTGGGCATTGTTACGGTGGATGATGTTTTGGATGTTGCCGAAGAGGAAACCACCGAGGATATGCAGCTTATGGCCGGTATGAGCGCTCTGGATAAATACTACTCTCAAACGGATATTGCTGAAATGGTTCGAAAGAGGGTAGGGTGGTTAATTTTATTATTCCTGGGGCAAATGTTTACGGTTACGGCCATGGCAGGATTTGAGGATACACTTGCTGCGGCTGCAGTATTGGCACTTTTTATCCCCATGATTATCTCAAGCGGCGGAAACTCCGGAGCGCAAGCCGCAACATTGATAATCAGGGCTATTTCCACGGATGATTTAAAACTTACCGACTGGTTTTCTGTTCTGAAAAGAGAGTTGCTCTCGGGTCTGCTTCTGGGTTCAATTTTGGGTATTATGGGTACGGTCGTAATTTCCACCTGGATGGTTTTGAGGGGTGAAGTTTTTTCATATGCAATATTTATGCAGGCATTAACGGTAGGTTCGAGCCTGATCGGTGTTGTTATGTTTGGAAATTTTAGCGGTTCAATGCTCCCTTTTATTATGTCGAAACTTGGTTTCGATCCGGCCGTAACCTCAGCCCCATTTGTGGCAACCCTTGTGGATGTAACCGGAATTATAATCTATTTTTCAATTGCCGTGTTTTTGTTAACCGGAGTTGTTCTTTAAAACTGTAGTAAATCATGAAACAATATCTCGACCTGGTACAAAATGTTCTGGATCACGGAGTTCGCAAGGAAAACCGTACCGGAACTGACACCCTTTCCAATTTTGCTGAATTTTATAAGGTAGACCTCTCAAAAGGGTTTCCGCTGCTGACTACAAAAAAAGTTTTCTTCAAATCCGTAATTATGGAGCTTCTATGGTACCTGCGCGGCGAAGACCATATAAGATGGCTGCGCGATGAGAATGATGTGCATATCTGGGATGCATGGGCAGAAGAAGATGGATATGTGGGGCCAATCTACCCCGTTTTGTGGAGGCGCTTTCCATACCTCAAAGCCGAAGATGGTTCAGCCTATCAAAAACTAGGCGATACACAGGAGAAGACGTGGAGGTATGAGGAGTTCGACCAGGTTCAGCGGGCTATTGATATGCTGCGCAAGAATCCCAACAGCCGGAGAATTGTGGTCTCAACGTGGCACCCGGGTTTATTGGACGAAATGGCCCTGCCGCCATGCCATATCATGTATATCTTCAATGTGTCGAATGGGAAACTGAATTGCCATCTTACCCAAAGGTCGGGTGATATCGCTCTCGGCATTCCTTTCAACCTGGCCTGCTATTCAGCCCTCACCATGGCTATTGCCCAGGATGTGGGACTTGAACCGGGCACATTTGCACACACCATTGTGGATGCCCATATCTATGAAAATCATATCGACGGTTTGAAAGAGCAGTTGAAAAGAGAACCGAAACAGCTTCCCACTCTTGATATTACCCGTAAACCGGTAGATGAACTTGAATTCGACGACTTTAAATTGTCGGGTTACGATCCTGATCCGGGTATTAAATTTCCGGTTGCGGTATGAAAAAGATAATTATTGCGGCACATGATCCGAATCTTGTAATCGGTAAAAATGGCGAATTGCCATGGCGTTACAGTGAAGACTTAAAATTTTTCAAGAAGCAAACCATGGGGCATCCCATCATTATGGGAAGAATCGTATTTGAGGAGCTGAATGAAAAACCACTGCCCGGCCGTGAAAACATCGTCTTGTCAAGGTCCAGAAGCTACGATCATGTAAAATCATTTGAGAATATTGAAGCAGCCCTGCACTACTTAGAGGGCCATGATAAGGTATTCATAATTGGCGGAGGCACGGTTTATGAACAGATGATGGATCACGTTGATGAACTGATTATCACCGAAATAAAACAAGAGTATGAAGGGGATACATTTTTTCCGGAGTATCGGGATAAGATAGGGACGATATGGAAGGAGAAATGGAGAGAAACTCATTCTGAGTTTGATTTTGTAATCTATAACAGAATATGATGATTAGAATATATTCATATTAAGGGTTTAATCAACGATTCTATTAAAGTTAAAAAAGACTAACAGCATCACTGCCCAAAGTTCGGTTATTTTCTATCAAGAAATATGGGAAATACACCAAACATACATCAGTTCTATCTCTTAAATGAGATTTGGCTCTACAATAGTACGAATCAAATCTATTTAATCGCGCTTCTAATAGTGTTTTTACTAGCTATGTACTATATCTATAGAAGAAAGAGAGAAAGCAACTTTGACCTCAGCAACAGTGAGCAATATCACTATTTGCAATCTATTGCACGGCATTCAGATACAGCTGATATCATAATTGATTCTGAAGAAACCATACGGTTTGCAAACGACCGTTTCCTTGAGCTATTTAACCTGAAAGGTGAGAATATTGATAACAAGAAGCTCATGGATATCGCCCTCCCCGAAGAGATGGTCAAACACATCGAGGGTAATGACCCTGGTAATGTGAACCACTCTCTATACATTGATGATGACCATTATGAAGTCAGAATTGTGGCAGTTACAAAAAATAGCGGCGAGTTTTTGGGAAAACTTGTCAAGATTAAGCACGAAGAGCATTCAATTTCTGTGAAGGATGATCATGTAACCCAGTGGATGCATGATCTGAATACTCCGCTGAATGCTATTGCGGGGTACAGTGAACTTTTAGTAAGGGAAAACAATCTCACAAAAATTCAAAAAGAGTACCTCGATACCATACATGAACATTCACACCTGCTTAAAGAGCGTATTGAAAATCTTCTGACCGACCGCGAAATAAATAAGATCTATCAGAATGGAAATGATGTTAAAAAGCGCATACGCCACATTTTAATTGCGGACGATGTGCCCATTAACAGAACATTGCTGAGAATTATTCTTAAACGCAACGGATATAAGATCACAGAGGCTGAAAATGGTAAAGAAGCCCTGGAAATAGCGAGTGATACTTCCGATTTAGACCTGATCCTAATGGATCTGAGCATGCCGGTTATGGATGGTATCGAAGCTGTAAAGCAGATCAGGCTACTCAATAACATGCAGTCCGGTATTCCCATCATAGCAGTAACAGCAAGTTCGCTCTATAAAAATAAAAGCTCACTAAAGGAGAGAGGTTTCAACGGCCTGCTAAAGAAACCGTTTAAAGAGATGGAGCTTTTGAAAATGCTTAAAGAGTTTGAGCTTAACTGACTATCCAAGCTGTACTTCTTTTAAATGCACAATGTAG
>SKRK01000069.1 GCA_007118525.1 Balneolaceae bacterium | reverse complement strand
TAAAGAAGGGGCTTTTCGACAGACTCTCCAACGGCTTTTAAACCGGCAAAGTGAATCACGCCGTCAAACTCATATTGTGAAAACAGCTTTTGCAGGCCCTCGCGGTCCAGCAGGTCAATTTCATGAAAATCGGCTTTTCTGCCTGTCAACTTCTCTACCCGGTCGAGAGAGGTTCTCTTGCTGTTGCTCAGGTTGTCGATGATCACGACATTAAAATTCTCATTTAATAGCTCCAGGGTGGTGTGGCTGCCGATAAACCCGGTTCCGCCTGTAATAAGTATATTCTTCATCTGATGAAAACCGGTTATGTTATCTCATTAAACTCATATAGAACCTGATTGCAGTAGCTATCCATTTCATCTACCAAATCTGAAAGTTCTTCCGTTGATGCATTGTTTTCAAGAAGGGTTTTTGCTCTATCGTACATATCGATAACGAGGTTCAGATTCAGCATCAGGGCTGCCGGCTTGATTTTATGCCCGGCTCTTCGGAGTTCATCTATATCACGGTCCATCACATGCTGTTTGAAGGAGTCCCTGAATTCAGTGAATGATTCTATTGAAGCATGGGCAAACTCCTTTACGTATCCGTCGTCGTCATAGAGCATATTTCTGACGAGTTGAACATCAACCAACTGTTTATTTGTATCCATAGCCGTCGTTCTTAATTGACTGGTTTTGAAATATTGTGAGGAATTGGTCGTCCGTTTTTATCCAGGTGCACAAATACAATCTTATCAATTCTGATGATGGTTGATTTGGAAAATTTCTCACGGACTTCACATTTTACTGTGATGGATGTTGTACCGAAATCTACCGTTTCCATTCCAATTTCGATAATGTCTCCGAGTTTGGCAGAACTCACAAAATCTATTTCAGACATGAACTTGGTTGCAATATTGCCCTTGCCCAATTGGCAAATCACATAAATTGCAGCCTCTTCATCAATCCACGCCAGCACACTGCCGCCAAATAGCGTTCCATGTGCGTTCAGATCTTCTGGTTTAATTAATTTTCGACTAAAAAAGCGCATTCCGGGGTAAATATCAGGCATCGGATAAAATTTATAAAGTAAAAGTCAGTGTAACGAGTTTATCGCTTAAAAGTAAATGTAGACCTAAAAGATTCCCGATTGTCAATAATCTTCTTAAGCTAAGGCGTACATATTATCTTGATGCCCTTAAGATAAGTAAAACCTGAATCATATTTTGGGGGTTTAAGTGAAGATTATGAGGTTATAATCATGATTAAAGGAATCGCAACTAAACCCTCTCTTGGCGTAGTATCTACTAAAATTTATTCATCAATAAATACTAAACATAAAAGCATAATACACGCTTAACAGTCCGGTAATTTGCCTTTACTATCATTAAAGCAGTAACTCCAAGACGTATTATCGACAATCAAATAACGGCAAGAAGGGCACCGGTGAAATGGTGCCCTTTTTCTATCTGAAAATCTTTTCTAGTATAATTTGTAACAATTGTCCATGATCTGTCTCTTTACGTATATAATGCATGGAGATATAGAGCTTCTTAAACAATCACTAATGGCGTAATGAGAAAAATAGCGTTTACAAATCAAAAAGGCGGAGTTGGCAAAACCACCACCACTATTAATACCGGTGCCGGGTTGTCGAACCTGGGGTACAAAGTGCTTCTGGTCGATATGGATCCTCAGGCGAATCTCACCTATTCCCTGAAACTCCACTCAAATCGTATCGATAAAAATATTTACCACGTATTGAAGAGTGAGGCTACCATTGAAGAGATTGTGATCAAACATAAGTCATTCGATATTATTCCTTCATCGATTGACTTATCTGGTGCAGAAATGGAGCTTGTTAATATACCTGCCCGGGAGATGCTTTTAAAAGATGCGTTCATGGAGATTGAAAGCAAGTATGATTTTGTACTGATCGATTGCCCTCCCAATTTAGGAGTACTTACACTCAATGCGTTTACTGCTGCCAATGAACTTATTATCGTGCTTCAGTCGGAATACCTGGCCTTGCACGGATTATCGAAACTGATGGACGTGATACAGGTTGTGCAGAGAAGATTGAATAAAGATTTGAAAGTTGAAGGCATTGTTTGTACGCTCTACGACAATCGAAAAAATCTTAACAGAGAAGTAGTAGGCCACATTCGCGACTATTTCGGAGCCAAAGTATTTAATACGGTGATCCGGGATAACGTGGCATTGGCAGAAGCGCCCAGCCATCATAAAACTATCTTTGAGTATGACGGCGAAAGTAACGGCGCTCATGACTATCAAATGCTCGCAAAGGAAATCAGAAACGGCCATTAAACAATTATGAATACGAAGAAAAGTTTAGGCCACTTTCCCTTTGGCTCAGATGCTTTGGGAAAATCCGACCTTTCATTTATACCAAATATAAACGGTGTAGCCGACTGTGAAGTAGATGAGGAAGTGGACTCACCATTCGAGGTTAACGCTATGGATACAGAAAATCGTAAAGGTTCAGCCTCTGACGACTTAATATCGTCGCAGCTTGTTGAACGGGATGTTCCGGTGCATGGAGAGCCGACTCCATCAAAGAAAAAGGTTGCAAGCTACTATCTTGAAGAGTCGTTGATCATTCGTCTTAAGGCTTATTCAGATTCAATAGAATCATCCTACTCAGCTACGGTTACCGAAGCCCTCGAAGAGTATATAGCCGGAAAGGAGTTCTGAGATCATTTGCCAATGAATTCCTCGTTCGTGCGATAGGATAATTTCTTTTCCCTTTTTTCCTCAAATTCCATTCTCATCTCTCTTCTATTCAGGTACAGACCAACTGTTAAGATTCCTGAAATGAGTATACCACTCAGCAGTACTAAAAGTATTACGGGTTCTGTAATCATATTGATTTCAAATGAAATTGGTTGTTATAAATAATACAATATGCTTCTTGTTATCGTTCATGAAGTATTAAGTGTTTACGGCTCAATCGATTGTTGAATGAACTCAAGAATCGTCTCTCTGTATATAGAGTACACCGGCAGATTATTGTGATTGCCATTCTCGATTTCCACCAGCTTTTTTGAGACAGAAGAGGATTTACTGTAGAGCGTCTCAGCCATTGAAAATGGGGTGATATCGTCTTTGTTACCACCAATTATCAATAGAGGAATCTCGATATTTTTGACTCGCTCAGAATTATTTTGGTTCCGAATGGCATCATCAATGTCGAATCGAATAAACGGCCGAAGTATCCGGGGTACCAGGCTTTTGGTCCAGCCATCCACATCAGCTATCGGACTTTCCAAAATGTATCCTTCCACCACCTCTGTGTCTGCAATATATGCCGAAAGAAAAGAACCCATGGAGTGGCCGTGTACAAAAATCGGGCCCGAAGCAGACGCCTCCAGCTCTTTAAGAAACTGAAATGCTGCTTTTGCATCACTCATAACCCCGGCCACGCTCGGCTCACCGCTGCTTAAGCCGTACCCTCTGTAATCAACTAAAAGAAGGTTTACCGGTATTTTTGAATAAGCCTCGATGAGCGGCCGGGACTTTACCATCAAAAACCCGTTTCCTCCCAGGTAGAGCACAGTAGCCACTGCTTTTTCATTTTGCAAAAACCAGCTATTGAGCTTAACACCATCATCCGTCTCCAGCATCTGTTCATGAAATGTAAATTCTGTGAAGTTAAAGGTCTCGGGCGTAATTGTGCGGTGTGCATCAAATACATCGCTCTCCTTAATCTCAATGGTACTGCATGCGGTAATCAGCAGAACTGCGAGGAAAAGTAAAATCTGTCTCATCGTTTTTTTGTTTTTAAAACCTTATCACAAGAGAATACATTCAAATGGCAGTGAAAATTTTTACACAACCCGGAATTGGGTGTGTCATGAGCTGTCACTTAGTATGGTTAGTTTAAAGCAATTACAGAGAAGCAGGAAACTTTCACAAGAGAATGATATAATCAGACATGATCAAAATCTTTAAAAGCAACCGAATGAGCCGGTTGGCGACACTGTTATCATCTCAGCTGGACGTATCTGCAAAGCGGGATCCATTTTATGCTCCTTCTATTGTTGTGCCAAATCTGGATACAGCGCGCTGGCTGCAGCTCACGCTGGCCGAAGAGAGGGGCTTTGCCGGTAATCTGAATTTCATGCTCCCGGCTGAGTGGCAGTGGAAACAGGTGCGAAAACTCTACCCTGACCTTCCCAAAAAACTTCCTTCTGATCCTGAACCTCTTCAATGGGCTCTGTATGAAACACTGCTGGTTGATTCCGTTCGAAAAAATTTCCCGGTTCTAAATCAATTCATATCAAGTCAACCTGCTGAAAACAGAGATTCAGCTATTCTGCAGTTAAGCCGGCAATTGGCTTCCACATATGATCAATATCTAATCTACAGGCCTCAGCTCATCCTAAAATGGCAGCTGGGCAATACGGGTAACGGTGATGAAAAGTGGCAGGGGGATTTATGGAATATTGTAAATGATAACTTTAAATCATTGCACAGTAACAATTTGAAATTGAATAAAGCTGAGCTCTATGATCATGCGATAAATGCTATCCGTAATAACAAATTAGACCCCGAAGGGCCGGTCTACTTCTTTAACCCCGGCCTGATCGCCAAGCCGATTGCTGATATGCTTGGCTTTGCAGGCGGAAAGATTGATCTTTTTCTTTATTTGACCTCACCCGCAAAGAACCCTTCGGTTAACAATCATCAGCTGCTGGATGCCTTTGGCCAGGAAGCCGCCGCGACAGATCTTCTCTACAGCTTTAAAGAGTCGGACCACCGGGTTGAGTTTATTCCGGCTGATAAGCCTCACGATTTGGCTGCAGTTCAAAATTCTATCCTTAATCAAGAGCATCCCTCACTGAAGGTTAAAGGCCGGGGCCTGAATGGCATCGAGATTCATTCATGCCATTCACCGCTGCGTGAAGTGGAGACCCTGCACAACTACCTGTTGAATCTCTTTGAGTCGATTGAATCCCTCCATCCCGATGATGTACTGGTTGTAACCCCGGAAGTGGAGAAGTACAAATCTGCAGTGAATGCCGTGTTTGGTACCCGGGAAGAGGGTCAGCCCGAAATCCCATATCACAT
>SKRK01000278.1 GCA_007118525.1 Balneolaceae bacterium | reverse complement strand
CGAAAATCGTCCGGTAAATTGGGCTCCCGTTGAAATGAAAACTTTATAAATGAAATTATGCGACAAATTTTAATTCACTTAACTTTTCTGTTTATTATAGCTTGTCTTTTTGAAACAGTTTTTGCTCAGCAACACAACATGCTCACAGAAGAAGAAAAAGCCGAGGGCTGGATGTTACTTTTTGACGGCAGCTCCACAGAACACTGGCGGGGCTACAATATGGACGCATTTCCCGATGAAGGCTGGCGTATTGAGGATGAAGCCTTGGTTTACAGGCCGCCTCAAACCGAAAGCTGGAGCTCCGGGCTGGACATTATCACCAAAAGGAAATTCGGCGATTACATCTTTAAGATTGAATGGAATATTGAAAGAGCCGGTAACAGCGGTATTTTTTATCATGTGCTTGAACAGCCCACACAGGCGATCTATTGGTCGGGTCTTGAGATGCAAATTCTGGATAATGAAAATCACCCCGATGCAGATCAGGGAATTGCTGGAAACCGAAAAGCAGGCTCTCTCTATGATCTGATTCCGGCTGATCCTCAAAACACAAAACCGTACGGCGAGTGGAATTCTGTTAAAATAGTGTCAGACGGGCCAAAGATTGAACACTGGCAGAACGGTGAAAAAATCCTCGAATATGAGCGCTGGACACCTGAATGGTTTGAGATGATACGCAACAGTAAGTTTGTGGGGCATCCCGAGTTTGGTGCCATGAGGGAAGGGCATATTGGTCTGCAGGACCATGGAGACGTGGTAAAATTCAGGAATATCAAAATAAAAGAGCTTTGATCTATTCAGTAACAACAACTTTTAAGAATAAGCAGGCATGAATTTAAATGTAAAGGCTAAGAAAAATAACAGCTATGATGCCATCGTGGTTGGTACCGGAATAAGCGGCGGATGGGCTGCTAAAGAGCTTACTGAGAACGGTTTAAATACACTTGTACTTGAACGTGGAAGGAATGTAAAGCATGTTGAAGATTACCCGACAATGTTTAAAAAACCCTGGGAAATTTCACACAACGACAGGGTAACACCTGAAGAGGCAGAGCACTATCAGAAGCAGATGAGAACCGGCTATACCATTCGCCAGACTACCAAGCACTGGTGGGTCAGGGATACCGATCAGCCCTATGAAGAGGTAAAGCGTTTCGACTGGATACGGGGCTATCACGTGGGTGGCCGATCCCTGATGTGGGGCCGCCACAGCTATCGATTATCTCCAATGGATTTTGAAGCCAATGCCAAAGAGGGTGTCGCGGTTGACTGGCCAGTACGATACGATGATTTGGCTCCCTGGTATTCTCACGTAGAACGGTTTGCAGGTATCAGTGGGCAGGCTTTGGGCCTTCCTCAGCTGCCCGACAGTGAATTTTTACCGCCTTGGGATCTCAACTGTCTTGAAGATCATTTAAAAGAATCGATGGCTGAAAAGTTTAACCGCGTTTTAACAATCGGCCGGGTTGCAAATCTTTCACAGGCGCATAAAGGAAGAGGCAGTTGTATGAACAGGAATCTCTGTATGCGTGGTTGTCCTTATGGTGCATACTTCAGCAGCAATGCATCCACACTGCCCGCAGCAGAAGCTACCGGAAATATGACGCTTCGACCCCACTCAATTGTTGATTCTGTGATCTATGATGAAGAGTTAGGTAAGGCTACAGGTGTTCGTGTTATTGATGCCGAAACAATGGAAACGCATGAATTTTATGCAAACATCATTTTTCTGAACGCCTCCTGCATGAACACCACAATGATTATGCTCAATTCAAGGTCGGACCGGTTTCCAAACGGTTTAGGTAATGACTCTGGTGAATTGGGCCACAATGTGATGGACCATCATTTCCGTGTTGGGGCAAACGGTCAATATGACGGTTTTGAAGACCGGTACTATTGGGGGCGCCGGCCAACAGGATTCTATATTCCGCGATTTCGAAATCTGAATGGTAACGATCGTCCCTATTTGAGGGGATTTGGTTACCAGGGTGGGGCAAGCCGTCAGGGATGGCAGCGCGGGGTTCGAGAGCTTGCTATCGGTAAACCGCTTAAAGAGTTCATTCAAACCCCCGGAAAGTGGACGATGGGTATGACCGCTTTCGGTGAGATGCTGCCCGATCACTCGAACCGTGTCTACCTGAATCATGAGAAGAGAGACAAGTGGGGTCAGCCTACACTGGTCTTTGACGTTGAATTCAAGGAGAATGAGTTCAAAATGCGTGAGGATATGAAAAATGATGCTGCTGAAATGCTGGAAGCAGCCGGTATGAAAAATGTAACTACATTTGATGATCCCGGCGGGCCGGGTCTGGGGATCCATGAAATGGGTACCGCAAGAATGGGCCGCGATCCGAAAACTTCTGTTCTGAATAAGTGGAACCAGGTGCACAGCTGTAAAAACGTATTTGTTACAGACGGCGCCTGTATGACATCGGCAGCCTGTCAAAATCCATCACTTACATATATGGCATTTACAGCTCGCGCAGCCAACTATGCTGCAGAAGAATTAAAAAAAGGGAATCTATAAGTATTAATTATTATGGAAAGAATAGACAGAAAAGAAGCGATTAAACGTACGGCACTGCTAATGGGCGGCGTGGTATTTGCACCCAGTATTTTGGGGGTTTTGAAGGGTTGTACCCCATCCACAGACATATGGCGACCAAGTTTGTTTAATGCAAAGCAGGCTGCAATAGTAACGGCACTTTCAGAAACCATTATACCTGCAGGCGAAACTCCCGGAGCCACCGATGCCGGAGTTCCCGGGTTTATTGAAAGCATGGTCAAGGATATCTACACCGAAGAGCAGCGCGAACTGTTTTTAGAGGGTTTGGCTTCCTTTAATGAAGTCTGCGAAGTTGAAACCGGGAAATCCTTTGATCGCCTTACAAGTGAAGAGATGTTTGAGTTTGCATCCATAAAAAATGTTGAGGCCATTGAGAGTGAACCCTTAGAGGGCCCGCAGTTTTTCCTTCTCTTCAAGGAGCTCACTATGATTGGGTTTTTTACGTCAGAACCGGGTGCAACTCAAGTACTTCGATATGAAGATATACCCGGAATATATCAGGCCTGTATCCCATTAGAAGAAGTGGGCAGAACCTGGGCAACTTAATTTTATAAATTCACCATAAATCCATGAAAAAGCGTTAATGTTCTAACGCTTTTTTTATGCAACTGCAGCAAAATAGATCAATTTATCTGAAACAATGAAGAAGAGAACCAGCATCAGAAATTACATCAGCTCTATCCTGTTAATAACCATTCTGGGTATATTTACGGGATGCTCATCCGACCACACTCACACTTATACGGCGCAAGATTTTGAAGGTCCACTGGTGCCGGAATGGGCAATTAACGCCAATATCTATGAGGTCAATATTCGTCAGTACTCTCCTGAGGGTACTTTTAACGCCTTTGCCGAAGATCTGCCCAGGCTAAATGAGATGGGGGTAAAAATCTTATGGCTGATGCCTATTCATCCCATTGGTGAAAAAAATCGAAAAGGTAGTTTGGGAAGCTACTACAGCGTTCAGGATTATACCGGCATCAACCCCGAGTTTGGCACCAAAGAAGATTTTAGAAATCTTGTTGAAAGCGCTCAGGATATGGGTATGAAAGTGATTCTCGACTGGGTAGCCAACCACACGGCGTGGGATGCCGTTTGGACGGAAACAAACCCGGAATTTTATGAAACCGATGAGGATGGCAATTTCTTTCCTCCTGTTGATGACTGGGAGGATGTGATACAGCTCAATATTAACAACCGCGACATGTGGGAAGCCATGATTGAATCGATGGAGTATTGGGTGGAAGAGCATAATATTGACGGATTTCGTGCCGATGTGGCCTATATGCTACCTACCGATTTTTGGATTGAAGCCCGAAACCGCCTGGATATGATCAAACCCGTATTTATGCTGGCTGAAGCTGAAGAGCCTGAACTGCACCGCGCTTTTGACATGAGTTACACATGGGATCTGGCCCAAACCATGCGGGATGTTGGTGAGGGCAGCGCAACACTGTCTGACCTGGATGATGCCCTTGAACGCAATTTTGAACGGTTTCACAAACGCGATTACAGGATGGTGTTTACCACCAACCACGATGAGAATTCATGGAAAGGAAGCGATCCTGAACTCTACGGGGATAATTTCAAAAACTTTGCAGTTTTTGCCGCAACAGTTTGGGGCATGCCGCTGATCTACAACGGGCAGGAGTCAGGACTCGATAAACAGCTCGAATTCTTCGAAAAGGATGAGATTGAATGGGGCGATTATAAATACCAGGATTTTTATACAACCCTTCTGGATTTGAATACCCGCAACCAGGCCCTGTTTAACGGGGAGATTGGCGGCGATTATATCAAGCTTTTAACGGATAGTGATGACGCAATCTTTGCTTATCAGCGTATAGGGCATCATGAACAGGTAATGGTAATTCTCAATTTTTCGGACCAGGATCAGACATTTTCGTTTGAAACCGGAGAACAGGGCGATTGGATTGACGTTTTTGACGGTACCGCCAGGACCATCGGTGCAACATATTCACTGCCTGCAAATAGTTATCTTCTACTGGAACGCGTTTATATGAGTCATTAAAACAAACACACCTAACCAACAGGGGAACAGTTTATGAGTATCACACCAAAGCCACGGCCGAAACTTAGTTTTTGGCAAATCTGGAATATGAGTTTCGGCTTTTTGGGTATTCAATTCGGGTTTGCGCTGCAGAATGCTAATGTAAGCCGGATTTTTGAAACACTTGGGGCTGAGGTGGACCTGATACCCATTCTTTGGCTGGCTGCCCCGGTAACCGGCCTGGTCATTCAGCCAATTGTCGGCTATTTCAGCGACAGGACCTGGACACGGCTTGGACGAAGACGGCCCTATTTTTTATGGGGTGCTATTTTTGCATCAGCAGCGCTTGTCGTGATGCCCAATTCACCGGTACTTTGGGTGGCTGCCGGAATGCTTTGGATTCTGGATGCTTCAATCAACATATCAATGGAGCCATTCAGGGCTTATGTTGGCGATATGCTTCCTTCCGAGCAGCGCACCAAGGGTTTTGCAATGCAGAGTTTCTTTATTGGAACCGGCGCGGT
>SKRK01000190.1 GCA_007118525.1 Balneolaceae bacterium | reverse complement strand
TACACCAAGAACAGTGAAGGCTTAGGCCCTGCCTGGTCGAATTCACTTTTCGAAGATAACGCTGAATTTGGACTTGGCTTCCGGGTAACCATCGATAAGCACACCGAGCAGGCCCGTGAATTGATATCGGCCATGAATGGCGCTCTGGATAACAATCTCGTTGATGACATACTCAAAGCTGATCAATCCACGGAACCCGGCATTTATGAACAACGAGAGCGGGTTGCCAAACTAAAGGAAATGCTCAATAAATCGGATAATCCGAATGCCAGAATGTTGTTAAGCCTGGCCGATTATCTTGTACGTAAGAGTGTTTGGATCTTTGGCGGAGACGGCTGGGCCTACGACATCGGCTATGGCGGTCTGGATCACGTTTTGGCAAGCGGCCGGGACGTAAATATTCTGGTGATGGATACTGAAGTTTACTCCAACACCGGAGGACAATGCTCTAAAGCAACACCGTTGGGAGCTGTAGCCAAATTTGCCGCTGCCGGTAAACGAGTTGGCAAAAAAGATCTCGGCCTTATGTCGATACAGGGAAGTAAAGCGTATGTTGCCCGTATTGCAATGGGTGCCAGTGATATTCAAACCATGAAGGCGGTGATTGAGGCGGAACGCTATCCCGGGCCATCCATCATTATTGCCTATAGCCACTGTATAGCTCATGGCTACAACATGAAGTATGGACTAAACCAGCAGAAACTGGCCGTTGACGCAGGTTACTGGCCATTATTCAGATTTGATCCCTCAAGGATTGATAAGAATGAGAATCCGTTTCAGCTCGATTCAAAAGCTCCAAAAATCGGACTCAAAGAGTATGCATACAATGAAATGCGATATCTGATGCTGGCTAAATCCAATCCGAAAGTTGCAAAAGAACTCATGACCCAGGCTCAAAAAGAAGTGAATGAGCAGTGGCGAGTGTACGAGCAGCTCGAAAAGGTTTATGCTCCTGAAGAATAGTAAATAACGTTCACAAACGAATTAGATCACCATGAATTTAGAAACAACATACCTTGGCCTGAGGTTAAAAAACCCTCTCGTACCTTCAGCTTCTCCTATTTCAAGTGAGGTTGATAATGTTAAAAAATTAGAAGATGCAGGAGCATCTGCGGTGGTTATGTATTCTCTGTTTCAGGAACAGATTGATTCTGAAAACCAAGCTCTTGATCACTTTTTAAACACATCGGCAGAGAGTTATGCCGAAGCTACAAGTTACTTTCCTGAACCCCAGGAATATCACAATCTTCATGCCGAAGATTATCTGGAGCAGATTTCAGCACTGAAAAACGCAGTAGATATTCCCATAATCGCGAGCATTAACGGGGTGTCTGAGGGGGGGTGGATGAGTTACTCCAAAAAGATGGAAGAGGCCGGTGCCGATGCCATTGAACTGAATATATACTACATCGCAGGAGATCCTAATCTCACATCACAGGATGTAGAGCAGATGTATATTAATGATGTGAAAGCCGTGAAACAGGCTGTAAATATACCTGTTTCTGTAAAATTAGGACCTTATTTCAGTTCCTTTGGCAATATGGCTGTCAGGCTTGAAGAGGCGGGTGCCGATGGGCTCGTCCTGTTTAACCGGTTCTACCAGCCCGATATTGATCTTGATACTCTGGAAGTAACCCCCAGCCTTGAATTAAGCAGCTCATTTGAGAAACGGCTTCCATTGCGCTGGATTGCGATGCTGCGCCCTCACCTGAAAGGTAGTTTAGCAGCAACCACAGGTATTCATACCGCTAAAGATGTACTTAAAATGCTCTTGGTTGGCGCCGATATAGCTATGATGGCATCCGTTCTGTTATACAGCGGCCCGGGTATATTGAAGCACATAGAAAAAGAGATGATTCAATGGATGGAAGAGAAAGAGTATAACTCTGTTGATGAGTTAAAAGGAGCTATGAGCTCGGCTTCGGTTGCAGACCCCAGTTCATTTGAACGTGCAAACTATATTAAAATACTGCAGGGGTTTAAAATGGAAGATTTTAAGTAGAATGTAGTGGCTTCGTTGAAGGGATCCTTAATCTATACTCAATCTAAATTTTGGGTTTTTATAGAAGTTATTGTCAGAGGTGGTGAATTTCATTACATTCAAATTAAGAGTTTTATATCTATTTATCTTATATAGACAAAAACGAGCTTCATTCACTTTAAACAAGAATTAAACCAAAATTACCATGGCTGTTTTAATAACTGATACCTGTATTAATTGTGCGGCATGTGAACCAGAATGTCCAAATCAGGCGATATACGAACCGGGTGCTGATTGGTCAATGGCAGATGGCACCAGCCTTTCGGGTATGGTTACTTTGCTGGATGGCCGGGAAGTTGATGCAGATGAAAGACAAGATCCAATTTCACATGACTTTTACTTCATCGTGCCTGATAAATGTACTGAATGTGTAGGCTTCCATGATGAAGAGCAATGCATTGCTTTTTGCCCGGTACCGGATTGTATTATTCCTGATCCGGACCATGAAGATACTGAAGACGAGCTGTCAGCCCGTCAGGAGTTTCTACACGGCTAATTAATTTCATAATCCGCAACTATCCATGTAAGGTGATACGATGTCTGAACACGTTTTAGAAAAAGAGATGCGAAAAGTTGTAGTCCGTTTTTCCGGCGATTCCGGCGATGGCATGCAGCTAACCGGTGATATGTTTTCACAATCTTCTGGACAGGAAGGGCTTGACCTCACAACCACGCCCGATTTTCCTGCTGAAATCCGGGCGCCTCAGGGCAGTATTGGCGGTGTTTCGAGTTTTCAAATTCAGATAGGAGGCACAGAAATCTACACACCGGGCGATCAGGTTGATGTACTGGTTGTGATGAATCCGGCGGCTCTTAAGGCAAACATCAGTATGCTCAAACCGGGCGGTACCATTATTGCCGATATGGATAGTTTTAGTCCGCGCAATTTGAAAAAGGCGGAGTATGAATCAAATCCCCTCGAGGATGATTCACTTGATGAGTACCACGTCATTCAGGCACCTGCAACTTCTCTTACCAAATCGGCATTAAAAGATCTGGGGCTTGAGAATCAGGCCATGTCCCGAAGTAAAAATATGTTTGCCCTGGGCATTGTCACCTACATTTTCAGCCGTCCACTCGAAAAAGTTAAAACACTGATTGACAACAAGTTTGGCAATAAACCAACCATTGCCGAAGCAAATAAACTGGCCCTTGAAGCCGGCTTTAACTTTTCCGAAAGTACCGAACTTTTTAGTGCATCTATTGTAATACCGCCGGCAAACCTGCCGAAGGGAACCTATCGCAATATTGATGGCAATACGGCTGCTGCATGGGGGTTACTGGCTGCCGCTGAAAAAAGCGGACGTAAGTTATCACTCTCTTCTTATCCGATCACCCCGGCCTCTGAGATACTGCATGAACTATCGGCAAGAAAAGATATGGGTGCGATCGTATTCCAGGCTGAAGATGAAATTGCAGCTATATGTGCTGCGATAGGAGCATCATTTAGCGGCAACTTATCTGTTACCACAACATCAGGTCCCGGGTTGTCACTCAAATCAGAGGCAATGGGCCTTGCATTGATATCTGAAATTCCTCTTGTAATCATCAATGTTCAGAGAGCAGGCCCATCAACCGGTCTGCCAACAAAAACGGAACAAAGTGATCTCTATCAGGCACTCTATGGCCGGCATGGTGACGCTCCTTTAGTCGTAATGGCAGCAAGCTCACCTGATGACTGTTTCAGATTTAGTTATGAAGCAGCAAAAATAGCGATGGAGCACTCTACTCCTGTAATTCTGCTTTCCGATACATACCTGGCAAGCGGAACAAGTCCATGGCGAATTCCTGATAAGGAGGAACTGCCTGAAATAAGGATCCCGCAATTCGACAAAAATCCGGAAGAGTGGGAGCCTTTTCAGCGAGAACCCGAATTTTTAAGTCGTTACTGGAAGAGCCCGGGAGATGCAGGATTTGAACATCGCATAGGTGGGCTGGAAAAGAAAGAAAATACCGGTAATCTTACATATGAACCCGCCAATCATGAAAAAATGACCAAAATCCGTGCAGAGAAAATTGCACGGATAGCAAAAAAATTACCCACACTTAAAACGATTGGTGCTCAACGCGGAAAACTTTTGGTGGTTGGTTGGGGCAGTACCCACGGTGCTATCAATACCGCCGTGACAGAACTTCTTGAGGAGGGTGAAGCCGATGTAGGATTTGCACATTTTAACTATATCAATCCGCTGCCGGCTAATACAGAAGAGATATTTAAAAAGTACGAACACATTTTGGTTTGTGAATTAAACAATGGACAGTTTGTAAACTATTTGAAGTCTCAATTTCCGGAATTCAGGTACAAACAGTTCAACAAAATACAGGGACAGGCTTTTTTCACATCTGAAATTAAAGCAGAAATTATTAACCAGTTAACTCTGATATAATGCATAAAGACGTACTTGAAAAAGATGCCAAACTGACCCGTAAGGACTTCGCAAGCGATCAGGCTGTTCGATGGTGCCCCGGTTGTGGCGATTATATGATTCTGGCAAATATGCAAAAGGCCATGACGCAGATGGGCACACCAAAAGAGAATTTTTTGAGTGTTTCAGGTATCGGATGCTCTTCCAGGATTACCTATTACCTGGACACATATGGGATACACTCTATTCATGGCCGTGCACTTGCAGTGGCTACCGGAGCGAAGCTTGCCAATCCAGAACTGAACATATGGGTTTTTACCGGTGATGGTGACTGCCTGGCTATAGGCGGCAACCACTTTATCCACACCTGCCGAAGAAATATCAATCTGAATGTGGTCATTTTCAATAATAAGGTTTATGGAATGACTAAGGGACAATCATCCCCTACAACTCCTCCGGGTATCAAAACCAAAACGGCACCTGAGGGAAGTATCGAAAATACGTTTAATGTTGGTGAACTTGCCATCGGGTCTGGCGCAACTTTTTTTGCCCGCGTTCCTGATAATAATCACAAACTTTTGGAACAGGTGATGCTGGAAGCCAACAAGCATAAGGGAATTTCAGTGATAGAAGTGCTTCAGAACTGCGTAATTTTTACTGATGGTATTCATGAACTTATTACCGGAAAAGAGACCAAAGATGACAACCAGGTGCTGTGCAAGCATGGCGAGCC
>SKRK01000078.1 GCA_007118525.1 Balneolaceae bacterium | reverse complement strand
GTATAGAGCTCTGTTTTCCATTCCAGTGGAAAACGGTCGTTTATTCTGTCTACGATGGCGGAGAATAACCTGTGAACTCCCTCATCATTAAACTGGGCCGCAATAGTGGGATAGACGGGCATATTTACCGGTTTTTCATGCCACTCTCCCCTGTTTCGCTGTATCTGTTTCCGTATATCGCGAAGAGCATCCAGAGATCCTTTCTTCTCAAATTTATTCAGCACCACAAGGTCGGCCAGGTCGAGCATGTTGATCTTCTCCAGCTGTGTTGCAGCTCCATACTCATGCGTCATTACGTAGATCGGAATGTCTGATATTTCAACGATCTCTGCACCGCTTTGCCCAATACCGCTTGTTTCTACAATAATCAGATCGAATCCTGCAGTTTTATAGATCTCTATCACACCCTGAACAGCATCACTGATTGATTTATTGGATGCGCGGGTTGCCAAACTCCTCATGAATACACGGTCGGTATCAATGCTGTTCATCCGAATACGATCACCCAGCAGTGCTCCGCCGGTTCTAATTTTAGATGGATCAATCGATACTACACCAATGGTTAACTCTTTAAATTCTGTAATGAAACGCCGAATGATTTCGTCGGTGAGTGAACTCTTTCCGGCTCCACCTGTACCTGTAATACCCAATACCGGGATTGGAGCCGCCTTTCCGGAGGTTAGTTTCTTCTTTTTATTGATTACTAAGTCATTTCCGTCAAATTTTAGATACTCTTCCAGCCCGTTTTCAAGGGCTGTAATTCCACGGGATATGGAGTTGGTTACGCGATTGGTAATCTCTTGGGGATCGGCCGGTGCAATTTTAACGGTATCAAAATCACATCTTTCCAACATGTGATTGATCATTCCCTGAAGGCCCATTTCACTGCCATCTTCAACCGAGAATATTCGTTCTACTCCATAGGCATGAAGTTCAGAAATCTCACTTCCCACTATAA
The DNA here is from genome assembly GCA_007118525.1 of Balneolaceae bacterium. Lineage (GTDB taxonomy): Bacteria > Bacteroidota > Rhodothermia > Balneolales > Balneolaceae > Rhodohalobacter. The sequence continues at coordinate 4,197 of SKRK01000078.1, read as the reverse complement.
CCCCGCCACCGCCGCCAAACACTTTAATATGTGAGGCATCCTTCTCTTTAAGCAGGTCAACCATATATTTAAAATACTCCATGTGGCCGCCCTGGTACGAGCTAATGGCAATACCCTGTGCGTCTTCCTGAATAGCACAGTTCACAATTTCATGAACCGACCGGTTATGCCCCAAATGGATCACTTCTGCCCCGGTGCCCTGCAGAATACGCCGCATTATGTTGATGCTGGCATCGTGCCCGTCAAAAAGACTTGCGGCGGTAACAAATCGAATTTTGTTTTTTGGGGTGTACTTTTTTATGGGTTGATATCCGTTAGTAGAAACGGAATTTTTTTTGGTCGAACTTGTAGATTTAACTGATCCTTCTGACATAAATTGATTTCAATATTTAACCGTGGAAGCGTTACCAAAAAGATAACGATTCTCAGAGAAAAACTGCTACCTGAACGAGTTTTTATCAGTTTCTTTACAGGTTTTACACGTCTGCTTCCTTAGGCGGTTGCAGATAACTAACTGTTCTTTGAGGAAATGGAATAACAATTCCTTCTTTGTCAAAACGCTTTTTAATACTCTCTGTGGTGTCGCACTGCAGTATAAAAGCATCCGGAGCATCCTTTGCCCATGCCCAACCCCTGATCATAACGGATGAATCCAGCAGACTTAATACCCTGACCATTACTCTCGGCGCGCCGTTTTCAATATCCTCTTCAGAGCGTATATCAATACATAGGGGATGTTTTGCGATCTCATCGGCAATAATCGATTTGGCAAGATCAATACTGGAACCGTAACTGATACCCACCTCGATAAACCGGCAAATTTTGGTATCGCTGTAGTTTGAATTGATCAACACCTCGTTGCTGATTACAGAGTTGGGAATGATAATTCTCTGATTTTCAAAGTTCCTTATCACAGTATGCCGCAGGCTAATATCTTCTACAACACCTCGTAAATCTCCCCTCAATGAGATCCGGTCGTTGAGTACATAGGGTTTATATATCACAATAAATATACCACTGATTATGTTTCCAAGCGCCTGCTGAGAGGCAAAACCAATAGCTATTGCCAGGATACCTGCACCGGCAACCAGTGATTGCGCAATTGGTTTTAAAAAATCAATGTGCCATATGGCAAAACTAAAACCGACCAGATAGATAATTGACGCAAGTGAATGCTCTATAAACTTATAGTTTGTCAGGTCACTTGCACTTATATCACTATTGCCATGGATAAACTTCTTGTAGAGCTTTTTGGCAATTCTGTTGACAATAATTGTTAAAATAATGATCAATATCACTTTAATTGCAGTGTGATACTGATAAACCATTTCCAAGGTTGACTCAATCATTATTTCCTTCTTCTATTTCCGGTTCATCAAATAAAGGGTCATCTTCCACTTCAACTATTTCTATTTTTGCGGGAAACTCGAGAGACACTTCAGAGGTAAAACCTTCCCGGACAGGTATGGACCTGCGTATTGCATAAGGCTCCGGCTTTATAAACGGATCTACTGAACCCGAGTCCCATCTGCCATTACCATTAACATCTTCAAAGACAATTGCCTTGTATTCCAGAGGCGGTAAATTGTCGATGGTAATGGATTCAGTAAATGTTGTATCAACCAGAATACTGTTATCCTTATCTGTCAGTTGAAGATACTTTATAATCTCAGGATCTCCATTTTCCACGTCAATTTCTATACTGCCCAATTGATTGCGCTGCCAAAAGTCTGGATTAATTCGTTCATGTTCCGATTCCCAAGGGTTCCAAACCCTGAACTCGTATCTGAGTCCACTCTGCCAGACTTCATCTTGTGGTGAAATACGCAAGATATGCCTGTCAATTTCTGCATTCTGCCAATCAGCAAACATCTGATCCCCCTCAAACACCAGCAGTGAATCGATAACTGCATTATCATCGATAAACTTTGAATATTTCACTTCCAGCGGCTCATCCGGAAAGAGACCGCTGCCTGTATTGTGAGAGATGGTTCTAAGGCCGGTCGTGTCAGGTTCAGAGGAACCGGTAAAAGGTGAGAAATCAACAATTAACCTGTTTCCTGCCGCATCGGAAAAGCCTCTTGGTTCCAGCGTGTAGATTAGCGTATCGGTAAGGGCATTGTCAGTTTGGGCAAATAAAACATTCGGGTCAGACTCTGACATATAAAGCGGCCACGCTGTTGTCTGCTCGTTGCCCAGGGTGTCGGTAACCGAAAAGTTAGCTCCGTGGTCCCATTTAACGGTTTCCGACATACGCAGCCGCAATCGTCTTTCCGATAAAAGGCCCACTCCTTCGATTCTGGGTGCAATTGTATCCGGTATTGTGTAAAAGAGTGTACCCAGTTCAGCGCGCTCTCCTCTGCCCAGTTCAAACGATTCAACACTAAAGGGTTGTGCTCTCTCTCTTTCAGGCTCCCAAATACGGTTTCGGTTTATATCATTCACCCAAATAGCTCTGTAAGAACCCTCACTAAGGTATCCAAACTCAACTGTACCTGAAGTATCTGTTTGTGCCACATAGTTTGCTCTTTCGGAAAAGTCGAAGGGTTCACGGTACAGGAATATGCGCTTGCCACTTTCAGGTCTGCCTGTTTTTGCATCCAGTAATCTTGCTGAAACCTCTCCGTCGTCAAGAACATCACCTGTTGATAACGCTAAATCGTAAGAGCTGGTCATCTTATTTCTGTTTGTATCCCTTACATCAACCCCTACCTTAATCACAACGGTTGTATTTTCAGGAAGCGGCCTGGAAAATTCCACTGTAGCTGTTCTTCGTCGAAATCCGGTTTCAAATTCAATTCCAAGATCGGGTTCAATACTTACATTCTGCCTGAATGAATTTCGGTCAATAAATTCATTGAATGTAAACCGAACTTCACGTCCGTCAAAGTTGGTTGTCCCGCTGGCTGGATAGGTCTCAACAACCCATGGCCCTTCCGTGTCGGGAGGACCGCCTGAAGGTGCTATCGGTGTTGCGCAACTCATTGCAAATAGGGTAACCATGGCAATAAGCAGCAAGAATTTTTCTGATAAACGAAAGTACATATGCAATTTTAAATATAATGATCTCAAATATAGAGAAATTTCAGTCGCTTCTTTAACGTCCTTTTTTGAAAATCGTACCTCTTTTCACTTTCATTAAGTTTATATTTTTACCTGGCAATGAATTACTGATGTCTGTGCGAATCAAATTTTATAGATAGTAAAGCCTTTGTTATTTTAAACATATTAAACAGACCCTGATTTATTAATGTATATAGACAATCCGGCCTCTTACACCGACTACTACGAATTAACCATGGCACAGGGTTATTTCCTGTCGGGAAGGCATAAGAAAACGGCAACATTCGACTACTTTTTCAGAAAAATTCCATTCAATGGAGGGTATGTGGTTTATGCCGGAATTCAAGAACTAATCGAAACCGTCAAACACCTAACGTTCAGTGAGTCAGAAACTGATTATTTAAAAAAAGAGGGTTTCGACAAAAGGTTTATAGAGTATCTGGAATCGTTTCAGTTTAAAGGGAATATCTATTCGGCTCGCGAAGGTGAAATTGTTTTTCCTAATGAACCCATTCTTCGGGTTGAAGGAGATCTGCTTGAGACTCAGCTCATCGAAACACTGCTGCTCAATATTTTAAACTTTCAATCGCTTATTGCCACCAAAGCCTCTCGAATTAAAGTAGCTGCCGGGGAGAATTCTGTAGTTTTAGACTTTGGCTTAAGGCGCTCTCAGGGACTGGGCGGAATCCATGCTACAAGAGCTGCCATGATTGGTGGATTTGACGGCACATCCAATGTCTACTCTGCTCAACGGTTTTCAATTCCCGCCGGCGGTACAATGGCGCACTCATGGGTTCAGTCTTTTGAGGATGAACTTACCGCATTCAGAACATATGCAGAGCATTATCCGGATAATACAATCTTGTTGGTTGATACGTATGATACACTGGGAAGCGGCCTGCCTAATGCCATAACCGTGGCTAAAGAGCTTAAAGATAAAGGCTATCAGTTGAGTGCTATTCGACTCGACAGCGGTGATCTGGCCTACTTTTCGCGAAAATCAAGGACAATGCTTGACGATGCCGGTTTTCCAAATGTTAAAATAGCGGCTTCCAATCAGCTCGATGAGCGTGTTATAACAAGTTTAAAAACTCAGGACGCCCCTATTGATATATATGGCGTGGGTACCAGGCT
>SKRK01000033.1 GCA_007118525.1 Balneolaceae bacterium | reverse complement strand
GGGATTCTTTTTTTCTGATACAAAACCACCCTTCCTGCGTATGTTTTCAACAAGTTCATTAAAATCCTCATCCGGAATAAGACCTTCGATTGGCCTGACGCCAATTCCGTCGTGTGATGCTGTAAAATTGAAATAGGTACATCCTTCTGGCAGATCTTTCAATGATGCCGCCCATTCAGTCAGGTATTTGGCATTTCCACTGAGCAGAGTGTGAAGCAGCAGAGGTGGAAGGCTAAACTGGTACACCATATGTGTTTCGTCACCGTCGCCGAAATAACTGATATTCTCTTTATGGGGAACGTTGGTTTCTGTAATAATTGTCGCTTCCGGTATATAGTAATCGGTGATGGTTCGAAAGAGTTTTACAATTTCATGCGTCTCTTTGAGGTGAATACAGCTTGTGCCCAACTCTTTCCAGATAAATGCCACAGCATCAAGCCTGACTACAGAGATGCCTTTACTCAGGTAGAACAGAAAAATGTCGATGTACTCAAAGAGTACATCCGGATTTGCAAAGTTCACATCTACCTGATCGTCGCTAAAGGTGCACCACACAAATTTCTCTCCCTCTTCGGTATGAACCGGTGTCAGGATCTGTGAGCTGCGCGGGCGGGTTACTTCGGAAAGGTCTGTATCTGGGTCTACCTCGATGAAATAGTCGACATAAGGCTCTTCGTTTTTAAGATATTTTTGAAACCATTCACTGTAACGGGAAACGTGATTCATCACAAGATCGGCCATCAGGCGAAAATCTTTACTCATTGCTTCGATCTCCTCCCATCCGCCAAGCCTGCTGTCAACTCTCCTGTAGTCTACAACTGAAAAACCATCATCGGATGTGCTGGGGAAAAATGGCAGTATGTGAACGGTATCGATCAGGCCCTTTACCTTTCTTTTTAAAAATTCGTGCTGTTTACAAAGTTTGGAAAAGGGCGCCCCTGTATCGGGCAATACCATATCGCCATACGTTATCAGAACAACATCCCGGTGAGTCCAAATATCTTTATTCGGGATTTTCTGTTGTGGTTCCAGGCCGTATTGATCCAAGAGCTCATGCGTTCGCTTCAAACACTCTTCCACCCGGTTTTTACCGTAAATGACTGCAAAATGATGACGCAGTTTTTCTTCAATTTTTTCAGATAATGATACCATGCCCATAATCAAATTTTTTATCTTGTGATATTACCAATACAACAAACGATGTTTTCAATAAAATGTAAAGAGGTTTAATGAATTGTGTTTCAACACTGCCGATGAATCTTGAAATGGACTCTATGGCAAGAAAGAGATCTTTCTTACCTTTACCCTTTTAGAAATTAATCACTATGGATCGGGAAGCGCTTCAGGAACGTTACGGAATAACAGGAGAATCTGCTGCCATCAGGCAGGTTGTAGATAAAATTATGCAGGTAGCCGGCACCGACATCACCGTGCTTTTACAGGGTGAGAGTGGCGTTGGTAAGGATGTTACAGCTCGTGCCATACATGCACTCAGTAAACGTAAACGCAGCAATCTTGTTATTGTAAATTGTGGTGCTATTCCTGAGGGAATCATCGAGAGTGAACTTTTTGGCCATGAAAAAGGATCTTTTACCGGCGCTCATGAAGCTCGAAAAGGTTACTTTGAAAAGGCAGACGGAGGCACCATTTTTTTGGATGAAATTGGGGATACACCGAAAAATATTCAGGTTAAACTGCTGCGTGTGCTTGAAAGCGGAGAGTTTTTCAGAGTGGGTTCGAGCAAAATGTACACGGCCGATGTACGTGTAATTGCCGCTACCAATCAGGATCTCTGGGAGCTGGTGCGCGAAGGAAAGTTTCGGGAAGATCTCTACTACCGTTTAGACACCGTAAAAATCAAACTTCCTCCACTTCGCGAACGCACAGAGGATATTATCCCGATATTCAGGAAATTTGTGACTGAATTCTCTTCGAAATATGATTCTGTTTTCCAGGGGTTTTCGGATGATGCCAAAGAGTTACTCACATCCTATCGCTGGCCGGGCAATGTTCGTGAGCTCCGAAATGTAGCTGAACAGCTGGTGGTACTTGAAAAGTCCCAGTTTATCGATAAAGAGAAGCTTCAAAAATATCTTAAGGGCCGTCAACATCTGGGCTCCACAGATAACCTCCCTATTTTATCCCGGAAAGAGAGAGAAACCGAATTTCATAATGAACCGGACCCTGCAGATTCAGGGATCATTTACCGAGCACTTGTAGAGATGCGGACAGATATATCCGACTTAAAAAAGATGCTGGCGAAATTTCTCTATACCAGTTTTGCCGACAAAGGCATGAAACAACTACCCGGCTCCATTCCAAGAGATATTGATCCCAATGATATATCAAGTCATCTTCAGGAGCAGATAGACAACTATTCACTCGGCATCAACACGCCCAAAAAAGCTGAACCGGAACATGATGGAGACCAAAAGGATAATCTGGACGTTTTTTTTAAAGGAAAAGAGATTCCTTCCATCGAGGAAGCAGAAAAATTTCTCATCGAACAAGCGTTAAAACGTTTTGAAGGCAACCGCCGCAAGGCTTCGGATGCCCTGGGCGTGAGCGAGCGTACACTTTACAGAAAATTGGATCAATATGGTCTTCAGTAAGAAAATTATCCTTTTACTTTTTGCAACAGTTTTTACCGTTTCGGGATGTATCAACTACAGCTTTACGGGTACATCTATACCGGCGGATGTTCGTACCATCTATATCCCGTTTTTTGCGGACCGATCACAAAGCGGGTTGGGAGACCTGAGCGATCGTATTAACCAGGCATTGATAAATCGCTTTGTGAACCAAAGCCGTCTCTCCCTTTCCAACGACCGGGAATCTGCCGATGCATTTCTGGATGGAGCTATACAAAATTATGTTAACAGGCCGTTTAGTGTGAGGGGTGATGAACAGGCCAATCTAAATGAAATTCAAATTACCGTACGCGCATCATTTCAATATGCAAAAGATGAAGAACCGCTCTGGAATAAAAACTTCACCGGAAGTGCTACCTACAACGTACAGGAAGACCCAGTAGAAGGAGAGATTCAGGCTGCTCAAACAGCTCTTCAGCAAATTGCCAGTAATATGTTTAATGATGCGGTAAGCAGTTGGTAAATATAATTCTCTTTTCATACCATTCAGCATGCAATTAGAAGCTCATCAAATTCCGAAGTCGCTGCAAAGCTACTTAGATCAGTTCGAGAAAGAACCTGAAACAGCTATATCGAGGCTTGAAAACCATGTTACAAAAAGAAATACCGGAGCGGTAGGGTATTTTTTTCTTGCCTGGTTATATCACAAGAATGGCGATAATCAGAAAGCTATTCAGTCGGCACTTCACGCTAAAGTTCTGGCCCCCGGCAGCAGGTTAATGGACCACCTGCACTATTTACTTGCACACCCTCATGCGTTTAATGCCTGGGAACCAGAACCAAAACGGGAGTCATTCAAGCGCGATAATCATTTGGAAGACAAGGGCCATCCCATTCAGGATCTGGACCTGCTTATTGCAAAGCTTTCAGCGATTGAAAAGAGAAGGATTAAACCCGACACCTCAGATAAAGATCAGCCCGATCTGAGCGAAGCCAGCAGCGCTGTTGACGATATTGTGACTGAAACTCTGGCATCCATCTATGAGAATCAGGAAAATTACAAGGCCGCAATCGAAACCTTTAAAAAGCTGCGCAGAACCGACGCTTCGAAGAAAGAGCATTATGATGAGCAAATCTTCAGGCTTCAGCAGAAAATAGCTCAAAGCAAAAAAGAGAAGGAGTAACCTACCCCTCTTTTACAAAAGCATTCATTCTCTTCTCATGGCCAATAGTGGTAGAGGGGCCGTGGCCGGGAAATACTTTTGTATGATCAGGCAGCGTATAGAGCTTTTGCCTGATAGATCGAGTCAACAGTTCAAAATCTCCCTTATACAGATCTGTGCGCCCGATACTTTCCCTGAACAGCACATCTCCGGCTATAAGCAGGTCGTGCCCGGCAAAGTATAGCGAGACATGATCGGGAGAGTGGCCCGGGGTAAAAAGCACATCAAACGTAAACGGGCCAATTTGAAATGCACTCTGTTCCGGAAGAGGTTCCGGCGTGAAATCAAAATCGGCGGTATGGAACCCAAATCGCTTTGCCTGTTCTGCAAAATTCTCCCACAGAAACAGATCTGTGTGATTCAGGTAGACTGGCACTTCATATTCTTTCAAGACCTTATCAAGCCCTAGCAGATGATCCACATGGGCGTGCGTCAAACATACAGCAATCAGTTCAGATTCGGCTTCCGCAAGCTCGTCCTTAAATACCTGAAATTCACGAGGACTGTGAAAACCGGAGTCTATCAAGATTGATTGAGAACCTTCTGAGATGAGGTAGGTATTCTCAGCGAATGGCCCAACCGTAAATTGTTCGATATCCATAGGCTATAAATAAAAAAAGGATGTAATGATCTCCATTACATCCTTTGATTTCTTGTAAGAGAGCTTACTTTTTGTATCGTTTGTTGAATCGATCGATACGGCCGGCTTTCTTCTGAATTTTTTGATCTTTGTTATAAAACGGGTGGTTCTTAGAATCTACCTCACTTTTATAGACACCATCTTTGGTATCAATTGTGCTTCTGGTTTTCAATTCTGAACCATCGCTCAATATAACAGTAACTTCTTTGTAGTCGGGATGAATTCCTTTTTTCATTATTCTGGCATTGATTGAATCTTTAATAGCTTTAAAGATACGGGTTCAACTCTCTTTTTGCAATGATTCAATTCAGCGAAGAATCAAAACTTCTTGAAAAGATCAAGAATCATCTGTCAGACAAACCCTTCAAGGCCTTTTGGGCACGTGAAGGTTCATCTGTTAATCAAATTAAAACCGTTTTATCCTCCGGATTCTTCAAGCCATCCGATACAGGAGCTGAAGCCCTGCCCATGTTGTACTCTTCAAGGGTAAACTCATCAACGGTAATTGCATCAAATCGCGCCTCCTCCGTTCTCTTCACGATCTCTGCTTCTTCTTTAGTGATTATCCCTTTTTCCAGAGCGGGCTCAACCTGTTTAAGTACATGATCTTTTTGAATTTCCCTGGCCTTGGTGGCTTTGTATAGTTTTTTGTAAACCGGAAATGACTCCTCGATCAGCTTCATGGCGTGCTCATAGCGGCCAAGTGCTTCATTCTTATCGGTTGGCAGATAGATATCTTTCGTGAT
>SKRK01000146.1 GCA_007118525.1 Balneolaceae bacterium | reverse complement strand
CCCAAAATTATGCGTTCCTTCGCTCCTTGCTGCGTGCTACGCGTATTTCACAGTCTCGACACATCGGGGCGGTTAATCATATAAAATTAAGTTCTTGCCGAATTCTTGAGGTATGAACCCGATTTAAAGCTCGACTTCGTTATTTATATGTAGATTGGGGTTCAGGATTTAAACCCCACTTGCGTGCAAAAGAGCACTTCGGAGGGCAGGCGCCAAGAGCGCAAAGAATCGCAATGGTTGTTTTATAAATATCATGTGATGAATTCAAATTTCATTTTCATTTACGGCACGTTATTGAGTTCACTGAACCACCCCATGCACAATGTATTGGAAAAATATGCGGAGCTTGAGGGAGAAGGACACATACAGGCGAAATTGTATGATCTTGGACGATATCCCGGTGTGATGATGTCGGGTAACCCGTCAGACAGGGTGAAAGGTGAGATTTACAAGATTTCTGATGGAGAAAAGCTGTTTTCTTTGCTGGACCACTATGAAGGATGCAGTGATAATTTCCCCGAGCCTCATCAGTATCTGCGCCGAGTGGTACAGGTTCAGGCTGATGATGGCTCAATGATAGATGCCTGGGTGTATCTGTACAATTGGGACAGTGACGGACATAGATATATCGAATCGGGAGATTACCTGAAGTATGTAGAGGGAGGTGGGAAATAGATATTGAGCAGTTTTATATCCGATCAGTGATGCGAGGATAAATCTACAAGTTTTCAAGCTCATCACTCAAGCAATGAGATCAAGCACTAAATTGATTAATTAGATAGACTTCCCCTCTTTCTTCTTATCTTTAATAAAAAAGCACTGCAGGCACGATGTCGAATCTTCAGTCTGTACCAAAACAAAATCCCGGTCCCGGTGAGAACCGCCCACATCGCACTCTCATTCGTGTTCTGTTGGTGTTAATGGCGATAGAGTGGGTGTTGCTGCTGCTTGATCAGCTCTGGTTGTCACTCTTTCTTGTTACGCTGATTATTGCCACACTCTTTGCACCTATTCTGTTTAGAAATAGGTTACAGGTCGAAATACCTGCCGAATTTCACCTTATGGCCGTTATCTTCATTTTTGCTTCATTCTACCTGGGTGAGATTCAGCATTTCTACCTCAGATACTGGTGGTGGGATATCGTGCTTCATGCTACAGCCGGACTGCTGATGGGAATTCTTGGTTTTCTTCTTGTGTATGTGCTCAATGAGAGCAAAAGGGTGGAACTGCACATGACGCCCGGCTTCATTGCTTTTTTTGCCTTCACCTTTGCCGTTGCCATTGGTGCACTATGGGAGATATTTGAGTTCGGTATGGATCAGATCTTAGGCACTGTAATGCAAAAACCTATGCTGGATGATCCCTCAGGCCTCACCGATACCATGTGGGACATGATTGTGAACGCCATTGGCGCCTTAATTATCAGCATTACCGGCTGGTGGTACCTAAAGCGAAACCAGAGTTTTTTCGTGAAGGATTGGATCAGAAAGTTTATCGAGAGAAATCCGGGGATGTTTAATCAGTAGAGCTCAGCTAAATATCTTATTTGCAAACAAAAAGCCTTTAAAATTCTATCAAGAGATATCACTTTATAGATCTGGATCGTTACTTCTCAGAGAGAAATAGGAATCAATTTAACCGTATGAGTTTAAACCTGGCAAGCACAGTATGTGATTGCGATTGCTGATATTTTAAATTAGCAATCTTCCTTTTTAAGGTTGATAAGTGTAATATATATGATATGAAAATTTAAAAAAATTTCTTAAAATAATATATGGCAAGGATTTAGGAAATAAATTAATAAATTTTATAGATAGAGGTTATGCTGATAACTCAAAACAGAGATCTTTAATTATTAATTTATTTTAATTCCCCTGTTAGAGGTTTACCTGTACTATTAAGCTGTTCAGGAGAGTTGGTTTTTCGGAGCAAATTATTCATACACAACCCATGCTATTTAGAGGTTACATTTTATCGTTTCCATTTGTATTGCTCATCGTTCTGATGGTAGTCTCATGTGATTACAGATCAGATAATGACAATACAGCTGAATACTCCTCATTTAATGGAGCTTCAGAGCAGATAGAGCAATCAGCAGTGATGAGAGGGCCAAAACCGGTTTCCGACCAGATGCCTAATCACACGTATCTCAATACGGTTGACTGGGAGCTTCGTCAGCCGCTCGATTTATCGATGGCTACCGTTACCACAACTGCAAAATCAACCTCAGATGAGGTTCATTTCAGATACTTTTGTGATGGATTTGTATCTGAGTCAACAGTAACTCCTCAAAATGAAGAGGTGAAGCACACTGTTAACATGATATGTGATGATATATTGACAGTTGAAGTGACTGCAACCGGATCGAGTGATACCATAGAGTATGTTTTCGAAATAGATATCGCCTTTCTAAACAGTCTTGGCGGTTAATAACTTCCCTGCAATAAATCTGCTCCTATTTATACCCCTTATTGATCTTCTCTCTTAAACTCTTTTTCGTCTCATCATCCGTAAATGCATGCTCAGTTGATTGCAGATTGCATCTTCTAAAATGCTCCAAGGTCCAATCAAATTCTGCCCGAAGCAGTTCATATTCACTGCTCAGCGTAACCCTGGTAACCGTTCGGGAGTCTGTGTTAATACTAACCGATATCCCGGAGTTGTAAATTGTGTCGATATTGTGATCGGCAATGGTATCAAACACATTGGTTTGAATATTACTGGTTGGGCAAACCTCAAGGTGAACACCCTCCCGTTTGATACGCTCGGCCACTTCAGGATCTTCAAGGCTGCGAACGCCGTGGCCAATGCGGGTGGGGTTTAAATGATCCAGTATTTCAGTGACGCTTTCAGCCCCGCGCGCCTCACCACCGTGCGCCGTTAAATTAAGCCCTTTTTTGCGTGCATAATCAAAAGCCTTAATATGATTATTAATCGATAGTACTTCATTTGCAGCAATATCGAACCCACAAATATGCCGGTCATAAAATTCCTCTACCAGTTTTGCAGTCTCCATACTCTGCTCTTCCGTGTAATGTCGCAGTGTGCAAAGAATTATTCCCGCCTGAACTCCGGTAGTTTTCATGGCTTCATCTGCAGCGTCGTTTACAATCTGAACTACATCACTGGGTTTGAGTCCGTTATTTAGATGTTGAAGAGGGGCAAACCGGATTTCGGCATAGATCACATTATCACTCCGGAGCTGTTCAAACAGGTCAAAAGTGACCAGGCGAAGCTGTTCTTTGGTCTGCATCAGCTCAATGCTTCGCAACGGCCGGGTGAGATAATCGGCCAGATTTAAACATTTATCTGGTGCAATAAACTCCGTTTCAAACTCCTCCCGCGAAATCCCGGGATCTATTTTGGAAACCACGCCATAGCTTAATGAGCAGTCGAGGTGCAGGTGAAGTTCAATTTTTGGGAGCTTTTGAAAATTCATGAATGCTATTGTTTGCAGATAATTATTTCTGTTGAAAAGGTATCAAAATATCATGAGTTGAACATCACTTATCGAAACATATGTTTTCAGTTCGGTAATCAGTTGAGTTTTAATGAGGATGACTTTGGAAGGAATTGATACCGTGCACGATATGACCCATAAAACTCTCAAAACAATGTGTCCCCTAAAAAAAATAATTGTTTTCATCTTCGTATTAGCCACAAAATTTCACGTACACATTACTCTTGATAAACAAATATGCCTACCTGATTCTGTTGCCTCTCAATAGTTTACACAAATTTACATTTTGTTTCAGTCCTCTTAAGTTCTCTGTAGCACTTAAATAATTTTGGAATCTTGACTTTGTGCAAGCATGGTTTAGCTTTGAAGTATGAATAAATCGGAGTTGTGAAGGGATTGTATTTAAAACCATTTCGATTTATAAATCTTAACCAAAACATATCGCGAATGAAGAAGTTAATTTTAATTCTACCTGCTTTCATGCTATTCATGTTTGCCTGTGATCAGAGCTCACAGGTAATGGATTCCAGCCAGGAGCAGGAAGCTATCATCGAAACACGATCTATTACCGGTGACGCCGCTCACGGTGCTATACCTGGCAGTTTTATTGTCACGCTGAAACCGGGCAACAATCCGGCTTCGGTTGCTGCAGAGTACGATATTGAACCGGAGTTTGAGTACAAAAATGTGATGCTTGGTTTTGCAGGCAAAATCTCTGATGCCGCAAGGGATGGATTACTCAGGGATAACCGCGTAGTGCGTGTTGAGCGTGACGGAGTTGTTACCACAGCATCATCTCCTCAGCAAAATGCAACCTGGGGTCTCGACAGAGTAGACCAGCGTGAGCTGCCTCTTGATGGAGTTTATGTTTATACAGCCGAAGGAACAGGTGTAGATGCTTATATTATTGATACCGGAATTCTATATAGCCATAAAGAATTTCAGGGGCGTGCAAGCACAACGAAATATTTTGACGCATTTGGTGGTGACGGAAATGACTGTAATGGGCATGGTACTCACGTAGCCGGAACAGTAGGTGGTGATGTTTACGGTGTGGCAAAAGATGTAAACCTCTTTGCTGTACGTGTATTGGATTGTAATGGTTCAGGTTCGTTTAGCGGCGTCATTGCAGGGATGGATTGGGTTGCTGAAAATGCATCAGGCCCTTCCGTAGCTAATATGTCGCTTGGCGGAGGAAGCAGCCAATCAGTCGATGATGCAGTAGGCCGAATGTTTGATGCCGGTGTTCCGGTAATCGTAGCTGCAGGCAATGGAAACAGGGCTGGAAGAGGGCAAGACGCATGTGGTTATTCACCTGCCGGTGCTCCAAAGGCTTATACTGTAGGTGCAACTTCATCAACTGACAGTAAAACCGGCTTCTCCAACTATGGTGATTGTGTGGATATGTTTGCACCGGGTTTAAGTATTACGGCAGCATGGCATACCAGCAATACTGCCACTAATACCATAAGCGGCACAAGTATGGCCGCTCCGCATGTAGCCGGTGTTATGGCTCTTTATCTGCAAAACAATCCAAATGCAAGCAGCCAGGATGTCTATAATGCTATTACCGAGTATAGCACCAAGAATATCGTAACCAACTCTAGCACTGCAAACAACCATATGGTTTACAGTTTGTTGGCCGGCAGTGACGACGGATCCGGTGGAGATAATGGAGACAACGGTGATGGCGGCGACGATGGAGATGATGGTGATAATGGCGACGATGGAGGTGACGGTGACAATGGAGATGATGGTGATG
>SKRK01000348.1 GCA_007118525.1 Balneolaceae bacterium | reverse complement strand
TCGAGCATCTCTTCTACCGAATCCATGGCAGCCTTACAGCTCATATTCTCCTGCATATCCAGATATCGCTGAATCAGGTTTCTGATTTTTACATTGTCTTCAACTATCCCAATTGTAATCATAATTTCCACCGCTATTTAAATTAAACCTTTAGCCTCAACTGAAAATCCATTTTCTGAACCTATTTCAACCCTGGCTCCAATTCGTTCGGCCCTCATTTTGATATTTCTAAGGCCTTGACCTGTTTTTCTGTTTATATCACTGCCGCTGCCGTTATCCCGAATCATCAGTTCATACGCTTTACCGTTAAAGGAGAACCGGATATCAACTTTTGTAGCGTTTGAGTGTTTAACGACATTATTCACGGATTCTTTGAAAATCAGGTAGATATTCTCTTTTACATCAACAGGAAGCTTCTGATCCATCTTCAGGTCATCAAAATGATAGAAAACTTCCGTTTTCCCGTTTACGAAGATCTGGTTCACATAATCCTGCATTCTATCGGTAAGATCTCCGGCTGTATCATTTCTTGAATCGATCGACCAGACGATGTCATCCAGGCTTGTTACAATTTTCCGGCTATGTGCTCCAATCTGCCTTAACGTTTCTCTCACCTCAGGATCAAGTTCTCCGGCCTGAAGAAAGTCGGTTTGCAGGGCTAGTTCAGTAAGTGAAGACCCTACATCATCGTGGAGATCACTTGCTATTTGAACACGCATCTTTTCAATATCCACCTGTTTGGTAACGCGGAAATAACGCAGCGCGAACAAAATCATCCCAATTACCCCCAAAATAACCAGTACAATAAACCATGTCTGAAAGTAGAAAGGAGGCAGGATAATAAATGAGAGGCTGGCTGTCTTTGAGCTTACGGCCCCATCAGCATTATAAGCACGTATTTCGAGTTTATACTCTCCGGATGAAAGGGCAGGATAATTTAACGTGTTTTCCCTGGTCAGCTGCCAATCATCATCAACGCCGGATAGCCTGTATTGATATATAATTTGATCAGGTGCTTCATAAGTGAGCCCCAAATAGGTAACCTGAAGAAAGTTTTGATCGTGTTCAAATCGGTATTGCCTGTCGGGGCGAATAGGTTTCCCGCTCATCAGAATTTCTTCGAATTCCAGGCCGGGAGCAGTTTTATTTTCAGTAACCCGATCCGGGAAAAAATGGCTCAATCCTTCAACAGTACCCAGCCACATGCTGCCATCACTTGCTAAAAGTGAACCGCCCGCATTCAGTTCATTGGCTATTAACCCCTGTTTAACCGTATAAAGCCTGTAGGATAGCATTCTCTCAAGCTCTGTGGTATGTGCATCAAAGAGATCTTTACGAAACAGATAAATTCCACGATTTGTACCAAACCAATAGCGGTTTTGAGCATCCTGCTTTGTAAAATAGAAAATTGTCTCTACCCTTTCCGACCTGATAAATCGCTCTACACTCCCATCACTATAAATAGCCGGCCCGTTGAATGTTGAGAACCATATATCATTGTTGTGATCTACATGAATGTGAATCACACCATTGCTTGGAAGGTTGTCGGCAATCGTTATAGTGGTAAAGTCTACACCATCATACTTCACTGCACCACCATAGGTTGCAAACCAAATATTTCCGGTATGGTCTTTTTTGATGTCCATCACCGTATTATTGAGCAGTACGTTTGCCGTAGTATATTGTTCGTACTCTCCATTATTAAGCCTGAAAACACCATCGTTATAGGTGGCTATCCAGAAGTCGCCGGTCTCTTCATCTTCGTAAAATTTCCTAACAACGGTGAATGGATATTCATCCAGATCAAGCGTGATAAATCTTCCATCCTCGTAAATGCTTACCCCTTCCCGGGTTCCAATCCATATACGGCCATCGGAGGCCTGATAGAGGGTATACACCTTGTTGTCTACCAATCCATCTGCTTCACTGTACACGGTCATCTTGCCATCATCATATCGCAAAACACCACCGCCATATGTGGCAATCCAGATATTATTCTCCGAATCTTCCATAAATCCGGTTACAACGTTATTGGTAAGGCCGTTATCAATATTGTAGCTGCGAAAAATATCCCCTGCAAAAATGCTGATGCCCCCACCGAGTGTACCAAACCACAATCCTCCCTCACGGTCGATAATAGAGGTATAGATAATGGTTGCCGGAAGGCCATGCTCACGAGAGTAGTTGGTAAACTCAGCTCCATTAAATAGCGCTACACCATTCTCGGTTCCCAGCCAAATCCGGTTTTGGCCCTGAACCGTTATGGTTTGAATACGGTTATCATTCAGTCCCTGCTGCTGATTATAAACCTTAAACCCCCCATTATCATAAAGTACAAGGCCTGATCTGGATCCGATCCAGACCCGATCCCAGTCGTCTACTTTGATATCCCTGGTTCTCAGTTCGGGCAGTCCATCTTCATCAAAATAATGGCGAACTTCATCTCCAAGAATGCGAACCACGCCCTCTCTTGAGGCGATCCAGATGGTTCCATCCTGCGATTGATCGATTGCCCTGACCGACCGTACCTCGATATCAAACAGTTCGGTAACTGAATAGAGATCACCGTTTGTATCAATTTTCCATATCCCGTCACCATCTGTTCCGAACCAAAAATTTCCGTCACGGTCTTCAAAAATGGCAAGGATGGAGAAGTGATTCAGCCCGATGAGGTTTCTCGGGGTATACAGTGAATCGCTACGCAGAATCGAAACACCCGTTTCTGTACCTACCCATATCTTTAATTCAGAATCCTGGTAAAGAGAATTAACCCTGTTGTTTGCAAGCCCATCCTCTTCATAAAACTGCCGAAAGTATTTTCCATCAAACCGGTTCAGCCCATAGCCGGTACCTACCCATATATACCCTCTTTCATCCTGAATCATGTCGTGAGCAACCGATTCACTCAACCCAATTTCAATCGAATAGTTTCGAAACGGAAGGAGTTGAGAGAGCGCAGTTTCTGCACAAAAAAACAGGATAAACAGAAATGCTATATGGTTTAGTGGTTTCGACATCTCTGTAATCTAATTGGTTCAGGTTTTAGAGCATATCACATGTTCATGTGAAACGGGAATAAAAAAAGCCACGCTTTTGGGCGTGGCTTCAAAATATCAAAATAATTAATGCAGATCTGATTAACCGAGGTAAGCTCTGAGAGCAGCACTTCGATTGTGATGACGTAATTTTCGTAACGCCTTCTCTTTGATCTGCCTTACACGTTCGCGCGTAAGATCAAACCGTTCGCCAATCTCCTCAAGCGTAAGTGAGTGCTCACGCCCAATTCCAAAATAGAGCCTGATTACTTCAGCTTCACGTTTGGTAAGCTTGGAAAGTGCACGCTCAATTTCAACCTTGAGCGATTCACCCATCAATTCATTATCAGGGTTTGGAATCTCTTCGTTTTCGAGTACATCCAACAAACGATTATCTTCTCCCTGCGCAAATGGCGCATCCATGGAGAGATGCCGGCCCGAGATCTTCAGCGTATCGGCTACTTCAGACACGGTCATATCAAGGCTTTCGGCCAGTTCTGCGGCCGAAGGCACGCGCTCATACTCCTGCTCAAGCTTGGAGAGCTCCTTGCCGATCTTGTTAAGCGCACCAACACGGTTTAGCGGTAGACGTACGATCCGGCTCTGCTCGGCAAGTGCCTGGAGAATGGACTGACGAATCCACCATACGGCATAGGAGATAAACTTAAATCCACGCGTTTCATCAAATCTTTTGGCAGCTTTGATGAGGCCGAGGTTACCCTCATTAATCAGATCGCCAAGGGAAAGCCCCTGGTTTTGATACTGTTTTGCAACAGATACCACAAAACGGAGATTTGCCTTGGTTAACTCTTCAAGTGCCCGTTGAGATCCTTTTTGAATCTCTTTTGCAAGACGAACTTCGTCGTCGGGGGTTATCAGTTTCTCTTTTCCAATTTCGTGAAGGTAGCGGTCTAGTGATTCAGACTCGCGTGTAGAAATTCCTGAGCTTTTTGCCACTTTTAATCTATTTCTTTGATGTTATTGCTAATAGCCGTAATGGACAGCTTGAAAAACGTATGTTACCCGCTTATGTTGCCTGACCTATTTATAATCGAACTGTATAATATAAGAAATGTTGCGTAAAATTTGTAGTCCGGATTGCTTCTTTTCAAATCTCCGATAGAAATGAAGTTCCGGCCAGTGGATTATCAATTTCAAATGCATCCAAAACCGTTGCTGACAGATCCGAAAACGTTTCGCGTATTCCCAGGAAGTTTGCTGAACTCTTTCCGGCCTGTAGCGCCAGCAGGGGAACAAACTCCCGTGTATGATCGGTACTGTTATCGGTTGGGTCGTTACCATGATCTGCCGTTATCACCAGGTAATCATTTTCATTTAGTTTACCCACTATTGCCGGCAAGGCCCTGTCAATCTCCTGCAGTGCTTCAGCAAATCCCTTGGGATCTTGTCTGTGGCCATATAACTGGTCGGTATCAATCAGGTTTACAAAAACGAAGCTGTTATCAATATTTGCACTCATAAGGCTTAGCAGCTGTGAAATCCCTTCAGCGTTGCTGTTTGTTTTCCTGTATTGAGTAAATCCTGCACCGGCAAAAAGATCTGCAATTTTTCCCACGGAGTAGGTTTTTACACCCTCATCCTGTAACAACGTGAGCAGATTTGGAGAAGGCGCCACCAAAGAGAAGTCTTTTCGATGGTCGGACAATCTCTCAAATGATCCCGGTTTGCCGTGAAATGGACGCGCGATAACCCGTCCCACAGTGTGATCACCCACAAGAATTTGTTCCCGTGCGTAAGCACACCACTCGTATAGTTTTTCCAAAGGAGTTACATCCACATGGCAAGCTACCTGGAATACACTGTCGGCAGAGGTGTATACGATTGGGCGCCCGGTTGAGATATGCTCTCTTCCATAATCGCGAATCACATCCGTTCCTGAGTAGGGCTTGTTACAGAGAACTCCCTGAACACCGGTACCCTTACAATATTTTTTTAATAAAGAATCCGGAAACCCTTTGGGGTAGGTCGGGAAAGGTGTTTCGAGCTGCAGCCCTGCCAGTTCCCAATGCCCGGTTGTTGAGTCTTTTCCCGCCGAAACCTCCCTCATTTTACCGTACGATGCCAGGGGGTTATTAACCCTATTCACCGATTGGAGAGGCTCAATATTACCAAGACCAAGCGCTTCAAAGTTTGGCAATTTGCAACGGGTAACACGACAAACTCCAGCCAGGGTATTGGC
>SKRK01000021.1 GCA_007118525.1 Balneolaceae bacterium | reverse complement strand
TTAAGCCGTCACGAAATCATAAAGCGGAAAGTTTTCACACATCTCACGGACATCAGCTTTTACCGATTCGGCAACACTCTCGTCTTCCGGATTTTGCAGTACGGTATCTATCAATCGCACCACCTCCTTGAACTCAATCTCACCGAAACCACGGGTGGTGAGGGCAGGGGTGCCAATTCGTATTCCTGATGTAACAAACGGGCTCTCTGTATCGAAGGGCACCATGTTTTTATTTACGGTTATGCCGGCCCTGTCGAGGGATTCCTCAGCAATTTGACCGTTCAGTCCTTTACTTCGCAGATCAACAAGAATCAGATGATTGTCTGTTCCGTCGCTGACAAGGTTATAACCTTTGGCCATAAACTCCTCAGCCATAGCTTTGGCATTAATTTTTACCTGTTTCTGATAGGTTATGAACTCAGGTTGCAGAGCCTCACCGAATGCAACAGCTTTTGCCGCAATCACGTGCATGAGGGGGCCGCCCTGACTGCCCGGAAAAACAGCCGAATCTAAAACTTCACTCCAGTTCTTGGTTCTGCCCGATTTTCTGGCAACCACTCCAAGTTTGTTCTCGCCGTCTTTGCCAACGAGAATCATCCCCCCTCGCGGACCGCGAAGAGTTTTATGGGTGGTTGTGGAAACCACATCACAGACAGGAAGCGGATCATTCAGTTCACCGGCCGCAATCAGTCCGGCGGTATGCGCCATATCCATCCAGAGAAAAGCCCCAACCTCATCGGCAATGTCGCGAAAAGTTTTGTAATCAAAATCTCTTGTATAAGCACTTGCTCCAATGGAGATCATTTTTGGCTTAACTTTTTTGGCTTTTTCACGAACCTTATCCATATCGATCCGGCCGGTCTCTTTCTCCACGCCATAAAATTCAGCGTTATAGGTGATGCCGGAGAAGTTGACGGGCGACCCGTGCGTAAGGTGGCCTCCATGAGCAAGGTCGAGGCCGAGCAGTGTTTCGCCTGGTTTCATAAATGCCAGGTAGATAGCCGCATTGGCCGAAGCGCCCGAGTGGGGCTGAACATTTACATAATCGCACTTAAACAGTTTTTTGGCGCGTTCACGGGCCAGCTCTTCAGCTTTATCCACAAACTCACAGCCACCGTAGTATCGCTTGCCGGGATATCCCTCGGCATATTTGTTGGTCAGTACAGACCCCATCGCGGAGATGGTGGCTTTGGACGCGAAATTTTCGGAGGCGATCAGTTCAAAATTGTAGTTCTGTCGTTCGGTTTCCTGCTCAAGGTATCCGAATAGCTCGGGATCCTGGTCTTTCAATGATTTCATTCTATCTATCTGCTAACTTATCTATTAAGGTGTGGATTTTACTTACACGGCGCTCATGACGGCCACCTTCAAATTCGGTATCTAACCAGGCTTCCAGTATTTCTTTGATCTGGTCAGGATTTAACTCACGTCCCGGCAGGCAAAGCATATTGGCATTGTTATGTTGGCGAGACAATTTAGCCACTTCTACAGAGTAGACAAGCGCGCCGCGTACATTTGGAAACTTATTTGCCGTCATACACATTCCCTGCCCGCTCCCACAGATCAAAATTCCGGACTCGTGTTCTCCGGAGTTTACCTTTTTTGCAACCTGAACGGCAAAGTCGGGATAGTCGACTGAGTCGGGAGAGTGCGTTCCAAAATCGACCGGCATATGGCCAAGTTCTTCAATTATCTTTTTTGTAGCCTCTTTCGCTTCGTAGCCTGCATGATCGCTGGCGATGGGTATGATCATTGTGATATGTTTGAAGGTTTATTGAGTGCTTAAATATCCTGAAAAAATCAGTGCCGTAAAAACGATTTTATGTGAAACAGTACACTGTCGCAAGCAGTACATTGGCGCAAGCGTCCCGCTTGTGACAGTGTACTGCTTGAGAAAAGGCGACTTCAAAAGTATAGGGGCATAACGTGGGTACAAGCTTGCAATGGGGGCACAAGCGGGACGCTTGCGCCATATCGTTTGTTGTGCCAGTGTACTGCTTGCGCCAATCAGGGCCTTTTGAAATAGGTTTGTACGGTATCGCTTGAGATGCTGCCAAAAATGCCGATGCCGCCCTCAATGTTATAGACCAGATTGGGGATTTCTCCGGGGGAGAGGGTGGATCCGCCAAGCTGAACGTCCTGTGAGCGGATCAGTTGGGTCAAATTGCGATCCACAGAGTTGGTAACCACCTGGTTGTCTTCAAAAAAAGCGACGCCAATCCACGGATATTTCAACAGAATAGATCCGTCAGGGTTGATGTTGAAGTTGGCTTCATTAATTAATCCGGATGAGTTTTTTATCAAATCACTTAAATCGGTGTCACCATCCTCTACCAGGCTTCTGTAAAAAGGAGTCAGATTATCTATCGAAACTTTACCGGCAATGGTATCAAACACAAAAATGTTCTGAGTCTGGCTCTTTTGAGTAGGTGCCAACAGGATTTCGAGCTGTTCATCCGACTGATAGATAACCGTATCTCTTACAGCATTTGTAATCTGAACCTGGTCGGGTATTGTGGTTACAGCGGTGATAACGTCCGGGCGGTTATTGAAATCAATATCAAGCCGATAGGTTCTTCTTGGCAGTATAGTTTGGGTAGTCGACTGCGGCCTGTAAACTCCCTTTCGCCCTGTGAGGGAAAGATATCCAAAAACCTCTTCTTCATTCCCGTTCTCATCCAACAGTACAACTTGAATGTTTGCTCCGCTTAGCGCTGCGTTTTCAAAACTATATTCGCGTTCAACCGGCAGAGTGGTGCTGATCTTGATTTCAGGCAGACTTCGCCCGGCTATAAGGTAAGCTTCAACCACAACCAGTTCCTCATACTCATCCTGATTGTAGATGTCACAGGCAGCAACAAGCAGAAGAAAGGGTAGTATTAAAAAGAGTCTATTCATGGAATTCAGAAGTTAACAGTGTATGAAACGGATGGAATAATAGGCAGAAGCGTGACATCACTTCGTTCTACCGGGTTTTCATCAAAATCGTAATTGTAGAACCAGATATTTCTGCGCGAATAGGCATTGATGATTTGAAACTGCCACTCTGCATCTCCGAGATTGAAAAAACGACCCTTGCGGCTGAATGACAGATCCAGCCGGTGATAGGATGGAAGCCTGGAGGCGTTCACATTACCAACCGTGAAGGCATTACGCATACCGCTTCCCCAGGGTACCCCGGCAAACTGAGTTCGGCCAAGAGGTTCGGTGTAAGCCTGCCCCGTTGCATAACTGAATACGGCGGCGGTACTCCACCGGGTTGAGAGCTGATAGCTTGTTACAATATTGAGGTCGTGAGTGCGATCGTATTTAGGTGGATAGAATCGACCCTGCCGCGTATTGTCGAGCACATCTGCATTAAAACCGGGAAATTTCCGGCGGGTAATCCCATAGGTGTATCCGATAAATCCGCCAAGCCTTCCGGTCTGTTTTTCGAGAAAGAGTTCAAGGCCATAGGCAAACCCCTCCCCAAACCGAAAGAGCTCTTCATAATCGAGTCCTGAAGCGTCGCTTATAAAGGGATCGAGCTCAAAGAGATCCCGCATGGTTCGGTAGTAGAGTTCAATGTCGAATCCGTAACCTTCAAAAGGAGTGGTTTTGGCAGCCAGTACAAACTGATCTCCATAGGAGGGAGGCACCCCGTTATCGGTAGTGAGCCAGATGTCGAACCCGGAAAAGGCTTCATTTGTAATGAGTGTGAGGAATTGGTAGTACCTGCCGTAAGCCGCTTGAAGACGAATGTCCGGGGTGAGACGATGCTCTACAGACATTCGGGGTTCGAGCCGGAGGTAATCTCCTTCAGCAAACGTGCTAAGGCGCAATCCGGTGGTAATTTTCCAGCGATCGGTTGGCCGCCACTCATCCTGAATGTATGCAGAGAGATAGGTCGATTGAATGCGGTTGTTGAATGTAGTCTGATTATCGAAACGGTCCTGAAATCGAAGAGTGAGTATTCCGGACCAGATACCGGCAGAAAGGGAGTGATTTTCATTGGGAAGATACTCCAGGTCACCTTTAAAACTGAAATCAAAGATCTCATTATTTCGCTCGAAAGGCGTGCCGGCAATGGAAAACCTGGGCTCATTGAAATAGCGCGAACCGGTTACGGTTAACTTGCTGTATAGCTTCTCAGAAATAATTCGCCGCCACTGGGTACTTACAGTTTGGTTGCCGTAGTCGAGGCGAATAGAGGCATCCTCCAAAAAGGGAAATGAGACGGCGTCTGTACCTGAGTAAAATGCCAGTGACAGCCTGTCGTTGTCGGAGGCGTCAAAATTGAGTTTTCCATTAATATCATAGAAATAAAACAGGTCGGGTACATTGTCGACGCTCTGTCTAAGCACGGCCAATACCGGTTCCAGGGTAGACCGTCTCACTGCCAGCATCCATGATCCCCGGCTGTAAGGGCCCTCAATGGATGCGCGTGAAGCCAGCAGCCCAAGGCTGACCGAACCGCGGGTTTCATTCCGGTTTCCGTCTTTGTTAAATACGCTCAGTACCGAACCCAGCCGGCCGCCATATTCTGCCGGGTATCCGCCTTTATAGAGACGTACATCTTTTACTGCATCCGGATTAAATGTTGAGAAGAAGCCGAAAAAGTGAGTTGGATTATAGACCGTGGTTTCATCGAGGAGTATCAGGGTTTGATCCGGGCTGCCGCCACGCACATAGAGTCCGCTCGAGAAATCGGAGGCAGCCTTTACCCCCGGCAGTAATTGGACAGAGCGGAATACATCCGGTTCCAAAACAGATGGCACCTCTTTTATGAGCTGGGTTGAAATCTGAGCCCGGCCAATATTTCTCTGTTCCTCGCGATCTGCTTCCGATTCAACGATAAGCTCTTCAAGTTCAATACCTGCAGGGTTTAATTCTACATTTAAGCGAAGGTTTTGGCCGGGTTCGAGCGTAACCTCTTTTTCAAATCGCTGATAACCGATAAAGGTGGCCATAAGAGTGTAAGTACCGGGTGGGATGTTGGTGATGCTATAGTAACCGGAATTGTTTGAGGAGGTACCCCGGTTAATTTCGATCAGTGCGATATTGGCCGAGAGAAGGGTTTCGCCGGTACGGCTGTCGGTAATATATCCGTTAATGGATGCGCGATCCTGGGCAGTGGCCTGGATTGCTAAACCTAATCCAGATACGATGAATAGTATGATTCGTAAGTTCAAGAGAAAACGTAAAATTTTAGCAGAGATAATTAAAAACCTACTTACGCATATAAAGTAAATAAGTTGTTCTAAAATAGATTATTCAAT
>SKRK01000043.1 GCA_007118525.1 Balneolaceae bacterium | reverse complement strand
TGCTAAGGGTTTTAGAACACCCTTTGCACTTGTATGCGAGCTTGGCAGAACCCAGTAAATGGAAACCCCTCGTTTCGAAGGAGGCCCCCGATGCTTCGGCGAAACTCACGTTATATTATGGGGTTATTTTTCGATCTGGTTATATCGAACCGAAAGCACGGTGATATCATCGGATTGAATGGCTGATCCGGCAAATTTCATCACTTCCAGAAAGAGTCCTTTAACCTGGGAATTCAATGGTTTTGTAGGGTTCTTCTTGAGATACTCTATAACCCTCTCCTCATCAAAGAACCCGCCATCTTCATCTTCTGCCTCGGTAACGCCGTCTGTAAATGTGACAATAGTATCGCCCGGAGAGAGTTGCATTTCATGCTTTTCGTATGGAGCATTTTCAAACTTGCCGAGCAGCAGGCCTCCAACATCATCAAGTTCGATTACGGTTCCGTCCGGTTTTTGCAGATAGGGTAGGTTATGGCCGCCATTACAATAGCTCAATACTCCTGTTTTTAAATTTATCACTCCATAAAAAACCGTTACAAAGGTGGAAATATCACTCTCCGGTATCAGCATATTGTTAACTTTTGTCATGCATTCGGCCGGATCAAACACTTCAGACCCGATTGCTTTTAGCATGGTGCGGCAAACGGCCATATAGATAGATGCCGGCATTCCTTTACCGGCAACATCCCCAATAAAGAAGGCCATGTGATCTTCATCAAACATAAAGAAATCGTAGAAATCGCCACCCACCTGTTTGGCCGCGATCATATTGGCAAAGATGTCAAACCGATTGTCATCGGGAAATACCGGGAATTCCTGATGCAGAATCTTTTGCTGGATGCGTGCAGCCATATCCAGATCGTAATTAAGAGATTCAAGCTGTTCTTCCATCACCTTTACCTTCAGTAAATGGCTAATCTCCTTCAGGGTTTTTTCAATGGTGGTTTCAAGGTCTTTAAAGTCGATCGGTTTGGTCACAAAGTCGTAAGCGCCGCGATTCATGGCCGTACGGATATTCTCCATATCGCCGTAGGCCGAAACCATAATGGTTTTGATATCCGCCCGGTTGAGCTCCTGGATTTGGGTAAGCATGGTAAGCCCGTCCATTTTAGGCATGTTGATATCACTCAATATGAGTGAGAGATCACTGTGTTTCGAAATGGTTTCAAGTGCTTCGGTTCCATCTTCCGCAAACAGAAATTCATACTCCTTGCTTCTCACTTTCGACCTGAACTTTTGAAGCATTAACATCTGCAGATCAGGCTCATCATCTACTACTAAAATCTTTTGGATCGTACTCATAACTTGGTTTTAGAAAAAATTTAACTATTGATGATTTTTGTAATCTCACTTTTCAGTGAATTAAAATCTATAGGTTTGGTGAAAAACTCCTTGGCACCCGATTCAATCGCCCTCTGATAGTTGTCATTATCACCATAGGCAGAGATCATACTCACTTTAATTTCGGGAAAATCATTTTTAATCTTCGATAAAAGTTCGAGTCCCGACATGCCCGGCATGTTAATGTCTGAAAACACATAAACTACATCAGGGGGCTCTTTGTCTTTTAGAACGTCGAGCGCCTCCTGCCCGGAAAATGCAAATATCATTTCAATGGCTCCACTTCGGATCTCTTTCCTGAATTTTTGCAAAAAAAGCATCTCTACATCTTTCTCATCATCGACAACTAAAAATTTCATAATATTTTTTCTTTATTGTTCAGGGGTAAAGTGATTATAAATTCAGTGAATTGGTTGGGTTCAGAGTTAATTTTCAGGGTGCCATCGTGCATTTTAATGATATCATAGGTCATCGAAAGGCCAAGGCCGGTTCCGGCACCGGAAGGTTTTGTAGAAAAAAAAGGCTGAAAAATCTTCTCCCGTATTTCATTTGGAATCCCGGCTCCATTATCCTTTATCCGGATTTCAGCATTTTTGCTCCCAAAAGATGTTGAAATCTGAAGGTATGGTTTGCGGTCGGCATTGGATTTGGCAAACTCATCGGCCGCATACATGGCATTATTGATAATATTCAGAAAAGCACGGCTGATATCCTGAGGGATCACACTTACCAGTGGATTTCGATGATCAAACTCGGTTTTTATATCCAGATTGAAAGATGTGTCGGCCGCTCTCATTGCGTGATATGCCAGTTTCGTATACTCATCCAGAATAGCGTTCAGATTGGTTGGAACCGGTTTGCCACTTTTCCCGCGGCTGTGGAGCAGCATCGATTTTACAATGCTGTCGGCTCTTTTTCCGTGCTCATAAATTTTTTGGATGTTCGCTTCAATGTCGTCGAGGATTTCGAGGATGAGGTCGGGGTTCGAAACATTGGCTGGTTCCGCATCATCCCCCTGATTCTCACTAGCCGGTTCCCCGTCACCGGTCCCTCGTCGAACTTCCTCCCGTGCCTCCTCAACCAGTTCCAGAATCACTTCCGAAAAGTTATTTACGAAATTGAGGGGATTTTTAATCTCGTGCGCTATACCGGCTGTTAATTGGCCAATTGAAGCGAGCTTCTCTTTTTGGATAAGCTGCTGCTGAGCTATTTTAAGATCTGCAAGGGATTTATTAAGCTTTTTTTTCAGCTTCTCTGTTTCAAATTCCAGATTCAGGTTGCCTTCAAGCAATTCGTTTGAAGAGATCGTTTCAAAAGCCCCCAAGTGGTCGGGCATAGAGGTGTGATCATGGAGAAGAAGCCAGGCAGGTTCATCCTGCGTTGCATTCTCTGCCCGGGTCCATAGAGCAGTTTGCCGAAGCGTGAGAAGTGTAATCTCCTTTCCCTCCAGCGTAAATTGGATGTCGAACTCCTGCTCAACCAAAGCCTGATTGTTCAGGTCTGTGAATTGCCTTGATTTGATATGCACTTTCTTATCATCCGGCAAAAGAGCCAATGACTCGGTATAGTAATGGAGTACATTTTCGATACCCTTTTCGAATTCGTGAATAGCTGAACCAAAAACTGATGCCTCGGGATGAATCAATTTCCGGAGTGCTGACTCATCTTTATTCAGCATCGCTTCCAGAAGATTATCTTGGTAGGCGAGTATGAGTTCTTTTTTATTCATAAAGTTTTTTCTAAGTCAGAAAAGCCAACAACAAAATCTGAAAGTTTTCATAGATACCAATGTAGTTTATCTGAGTGAGAGACTTTTATATCTATGTCGCAATTTGTTGATAACAAGTCCGAAGTTTTTTGGCCTGCTTGTTATTTAGAATAAATAAAACATTTTTTTATGACATTAGTGTGATAAATAAAGTGCTCCATAACAATTCATTCTGCTTTCAGCAGGCAGGCATGGTTTTTCATTTATTCAGCTGCTATTGCAAGGAGTAGGCTAAGAAGGCGGCTGCTGAGTTATATAACGATTGCTATTTTCTCACAAGCTGAACTTCCAGCTCTTCGAGTGTTTTGTTTTTAGTTTCCGGAACAAACTTCCAAACAAAGATGAGGCCCGCAGCGGCAAAAAGGCCGTAAATCAGAAACGTAAAGCTGCTGCCAATTGTAGCAAGTTCCCAAGGGAACACAAGCTGTACCAAAAAGCTGAATGCTGAGTTGATAAAGCCTGCGAACGAGATAGCAAGGCCTTTTACCCGGAGCGGGAAGAGTTCGGAAAACATGACCCACATTACAGGGCCCAATGAAATGGCAAAAGAAGCTACGAAGCCCAAAATCCCAAAGAGTATTAAGCCGGGTTTGACATCTATGGCGGCCTGAATCAAAACGGCCTCATACTCTACAGCGGCTTCTTGTCCCAGCACTTGGACAATGGCCTGTTTAAAATGCACATCACTTTGATATGTAATTCCATACAAACTGCCAAGCAACTCCTCATCAAGGGGAATTTCGAGTGCTTCTACCTGCTCCGGATCAAGTTGATAGGTAGCTGAATTAAATCCATAGGCCAATAGCATCATAGCCGCTGTTATTCCGGTTAATCCGGCAATCAGTAACGGCCTGCGTCCCAGCCTGTCGATAAAAAGTATTGCCAGTACGGTAAAAACAACATTGGTGAGCCCAACCAGTACAGCCTGCATAAATGAAGCATCGGTTCCGATTCCTGACTGCTCAAATATCATAGGTGCGTAAAAAAACACAGCGTTGATACCGGTTATCTGCTGAAGAATAGCAAGGGTTACCCCGATCATAAGCACATATCGAAGGCTGGGGTGGAAGATCTCTTTGATGGAAACCTTTTCCCGGTGCTCATCAGCCTTGAGGCTCTTTTGAACATCTTTCAGCTGCTGTTCAGCTGCATCGCTGCCAACCAGCTTGGTAAGCGTGGTACTGGCTTCTTTGATGTTGCCTTTCATAATCTGCCATCTGGGGCTGGCCGGTACAAAAAACAGCCCGATGAAATAGATAATGGCGGGCAGAGTTTCCACGCCCAGCATCCACCGCCACGCATGTTCACCAAGCATCAGCGTCTCGGCCCATGCCGCTCCCGACTGCCCCCACCGAAGAATCAGATAGTTGCTGAAAAAGGCGGCCGAGATACCCACTACAATATTGAGCTGGTTTAAACTGACCAGCTTACCGCGAATTTTTGCCGGAGAGATTTCGGCAATGTACATGGGGGCAATAATCAGTGAGGCGCCCACGCCCAGGCCACCAATCATCCGTGCAATCACAAAAGTGAAGAAGTCAGGAGCCAGCGCCGATCCGATGGCAGATACCCCAAAGAGCACAGCGGCAAGCTTGAGCACAGCTCTCCGGCCGATACGGTCGCTGAGTGCTCCGGAAAAAAGCATTGCGAGTGTCGCGGTAAGAGTGAGAGATCCGACGGCCCATCCCAGTTGCAGTTTTGTAAGCCCGAATTCAGGCTCAATAAACCGCACAACACCGGAAATAACAGAGGCGTCGAAGCCCATTAAGAAGCCCCCCACTGCAACAATAATGGCTACCCTTGTAGAAAAAAATCGATTCTTTTTCATAAATCCAAACACTTGCCGATGTGCACTTCCAGCTGTGAGATTGCCCGGTAGAACAACAGTTATGGTTTAATAATACCTTAAAACGAGTTCGTTCACTGAATACAGCCGGAGTGTATTGGGTGCCGTTCCTCCAACTCTCAAAAGATCATCAGGCTGTACATAACAGGATACACCAATAATTAAATAGTGCAAAAAATTTTTATATCAGTGAGAAATTATTTCACATCCCAGCGGACGGCTCATGATGGCTATCCATTCAGAGGCAATGAAATGGTGAATACGGAGCCTTTGCCCTGTTCAGATGTAATATGCAGACCTCCCCCATGCGCTTT
>SKRK01000218.1 GCA_007118525.1 Balneolaceae bacterium | reverse complement strand
TTGATTGATTGATTGTGATTTGGCAATGAATTAATCAGAAGCCTTTCTGGCATTTCTAAATCCCGTTGTGGAAACCTCCGAATTACCGTCTTGCTTCTGCCTAAATCCGGGCGGAGGTTTTTGGATAGGGTGAATCATTTTACCACGGGTTTGCCCATGAATGACCTACCCGTGGCTCTGATATCTGACACCTTCGGTGTCTTTTTTGGGCAATAAATCTGAGCCTGAAAAGTGACTATCATGTAGTGCCCTCTTTGGATATAGATCTATTCATTTTCGGCGACACTCAAAGGTTGGATGCCAGAACACTGAAGGCGTTCAACACCACAGCCCGGTGCGCAGCGCCGGGTCAGTTGCGGTATCCGTTATTCCCCGAGGCGGGATTTATTTCAACGCTCAAACCAGTATCGAGGGGGTACCGGGGAAATTAACAACAGTCTCTTAACACAAAATCCAGATAAATATCCAAATCATATCCCCCTAAACGGGCAGGTTTTTCAATACCGAATCTGTTTTCAGATCCTATAACCAGTTCAACAAACCCTCTTTGGCCGATTTTACTTCTACATACTGCTCGAAAATTTCGCTCAGGTTTGAATCCTTTTCGAGCTCACGGCGGGTTTTGGCATCAAGGTAAGCGAGAATTTTCCCCTTGTGCAGAATGGCAATGTCATCACAAAGATTCTCAACCACTTCCAAAATATGGCTGGTAATGAAAATCGTGGTACCCTTCTCCTTCAGTCTTCTCAGCACACTCTTCATCCTTCCGATTGAGATTACATCCACACTCTCAAACGGTTCATCCAAAAAGAGAAGCTTTGGTTCGGTAAGAATGGCAGCACAAAAAGCGAGTTTCTTGCGGCTGCCGGATGAAAGCTGCTTGGTTTTAACGTGGGTAAACTCATCAATTTCAAAATAGCTGAATAGCGATGTAATTTTCTCATCTAAACCGGAACTGCCCATACCATACATTTCACAAACATAGGTTACAAATTCATAGCTTGTAAAGTTCTCAAACAAGAGCGGCGGTTGCAGTACAGATGCTACATCCTTCTTTATCTCAATCTCGTTTGATGAATTATAATCCAATCCGTTAATAACGATAGAGCCCTCTCTGTAGTCAAGTAATCCCGTGAGAATACCAATCAGCGTACTCTTTCCTGCCCCGTTTGGACCAATTAATCCAAAAATCCCTCCGGCAGGCACTTCAAGATCAAGCTCTTTTAATACAGGCTCTTTATCATAAGCCTTGGTAAGTTTTTGAATAATTAAAGCTCGTTCCATAATTGAGGGATCACTTTCGACTTAAACGGTTTAGAGATTGTTTTAAATTTTTTGATGAACCAAAATCCCATAAAAATATTTGCGATAACCAGTATCAGGATATGAACCCATTGATTCTGTTCCAAAATAATAAAGGTGAACACTCCAAGCACCATCACAATAAACATACTCGTAAATGTAACCGAAGCAGGAATAATTGGGTTGGAAACCGACATCAGGCTCACATCTTCAATTTTTTTATAGTTGTCAATACAACTGTGAAGTACATAGTGAAGAAACACGATGGTGATAAATATTACACCACATAATATTTGAATTATGGTAATAATGGTATCAAAGAAAAAAGGTACAGCGATTAAAACGGTAAGCATAGCAACTTGTGAGATTTTCAGTGCAGATACAAACCGTTCGCGAATAATGGTGTTGTAGTTAACCGGTGCCTGCAGTGAGAGAAGAAGTTCACGGTTCTCAAATCCAAACATATTGGTAAGCATCACCATCAAAAAGAGTACCGGCATCAGAGCCAGAAAAACAGCAACCATGTAGTTTCCCACAGCTGTACCGTCGTTCATCAGGATGATATAGGGAATAACAAGTACATAGGTGAGCAAAAACTGTGTTTTGCTGTATGGGTGATTCCAGACGCTGTAGAAGTATTTACCCCCTTGATGGCCCAGCCATTTAATAAAAAAGGAGATCTGGTTGGAATCATCTGAGGCAGATTTGGCTGACGCCAATGGCTTTAAAAGGGCATGCTTTGTGTGTTCGCTCAAATCTTTATTCAAAAGCAGTATCAATCCCGCAAAAACCACAATAGATACCCAAATTGCCGTATTACTGGTTACATCGTGAGACATCCAGTAGAAAAATGATCCCGGTGTGTAAACCAGCCACTGGTTTACATTTAATGCTATCAGTTCCGGCTGCTCAAAATAGGTACGAACATCCATGGCGGTTGAAAAGAGGATAAGCATTACTACAGAGATGCCCAGCATCCCGTTTACCCATTTCAGATTCTCTTCCGTAAAGAGTTTAAACCTCCATTTAAAGGAGTTGATGATGCCATAGTTTACAATAATCAACAATAGGACGGCAAAAAACTGCTGATATGTTTCCGTGAGAAGGCCGAGGTAGAAGAGCCAGATTACATTAAAAAGCAGATTTACGGGATGAAAGAAACCCGCCATATTCAGAAAATTTACCAGTTTCCCGGCCGGCATTCCCAAAGCCAACAGCTTGCGGTTGTCGTTAATTCTAAGCCGGCTGATTTTTGTAAAAAAGAGCTGGGTAAACCAGAACAGATTGATGAAGATCAGGTTAAACATCAGCTGTACATCCGCAGTTAACCACGGATATGCCTCCTGAACCACCTCCAAATCGGTTGCAAATAACAACGTAATGGCGATTCCGATAAACTGCCCCAGTATTAACAACAGGAAAATAGAGTAAAAAAGAATCGCCCCGATCTCAATCCCTCTGAGCGATCTCCACCAAAGCCTAACGTTTAAGGTTACAAATAGCTTAAACATGGCTCTCAATAAATTTCAAAACTGATAGAGCTC
Organism: Balneolaceae bacterium; assembly: GCA_007118525.1. GTDB lineage: Bacteria > Bacteroidota > Rhodothermia > Balneolales > Balneolaceae > Rhodohalobacter. The sequence continues at coordinate 2,458 of SKRK01000218.1, read as the reverse complement.
TCATTAAAAATCGTTCCACAACTGATTCAGAATTCTGTTTTTAAATGCCTTTGCCAAAAGATCAAAATTACGCCATATATAGAGTGCGATTGCAAAAATAAGCCCTGTCATTACCCACAAACGGTACGAATTCCAGTCTCCCAATGGCACAAACACAGAATACCCCAAGATAAAAATGGCTGACGACATCGTAAATGTTACTTTTTGTGGAATAATCGGATGCTTAAAACTGAAAGAACTGTAGCTCGCTTTCTGATATTGATAGAAGGAACTCCATAAGAAAACCAACATAAAACAAAGAAAAAAGAACGTATTGGCAATATAGATCGAAAATACCGATCCAAGCTGTGGCAGTTTGATCAGTTCAAAAATAGTGATGGCATAAAAAATGAAAAGCGGAATTGTGATAATACCCAGAAATCGCTCTTTTAACTGCCGCTCAAACGGCACCGGCAACTGAAGGTGCAACAGGAGCTCTCGATGTTCATATCCAAACATATTTGCCATAACCATACCCAAAAGGGCAACGGGGATAGCGGCCAGCATCGTGGCAATCAGTATCATAGAGATGACACCAAAATCGACCATCAGAAGAATGGGGATATAGATCAGCGGTATGAGTGCAATGGCAAACAGCTGCAGTTTATTATATGGATGAGTCATCACATAGTAGTAGTACTTTCCCGCATTGGAACCGAACCACTTGCGAAGAAATATCCAAAGACGGCTAACCTCCTTTTTCACTTTCATCGACATAGGCCTCATCAGCCCTTCAATGGTTTTATGGTAGTGGTCGCGAAACACAAGAATAGTAGTAAGTATAAGAAAAAAGAGAAGAGTGGCTGTAAGCAGAAGCTCATGCTCGTAAGTAGCTGCACTATAGAGCAACCCTCCCGGCAGCCAAAGCAGAACATCAATGAGCTGTGACAGCTGAATGGCAACTTCACTCAGAATCATTTGTGTTTGACGGGAAATAATTGCCATAGATGAGATCACTCCAAACACTACAAAAACAAAGCTGAACACCACAATTTTAAATCGCTTCTCTACCATGTGCAGAAAGCGGTGTTTAATAGAGTAGATCATGCCATAATTGAGCAGTACAGCCGCCACCAAAATGGGGACATTCCAATAGCTGTTGATCTGAAGTGAGAGAAAAACCAGCCAGGTAAGGTTGTAGATCACGTTTACCGGGTGATAAAGGCACATCAGGTTGAGGTGCCGGGAGAGTTTACCGGCCGGATATCCAAGAGCAAGCAACTTCCTGTTCTCTTCCATATTCAGCAGCCGGGTGCTTGTAAAAGAGAAGTGCAATATCCAAAAAACTGTTGCAAAGGTAAGCAGAATAAGCTGGTGGATTTCAGGGGTTAACCATGGAAGATCTACCTGAAGGCTTGAGGTGCTGTCGAGAAATATGACGATGAGTGCTGTACCCATCAGGTTCACAAGCATGATGAGCAGGAACAGACCGTAACCCACCAATAAAACCGTTTGCAGGTTTGTGAGCCGGGCCAGGAATAGTTTCCAGTTTAGGTAAAGTAATTTGGTAAGCATACCTCTATTCATTCAGCTTTCAGAGGTTCACAGATATTAAAAAACCCCGGTGATAAATCGGGGTTTTTCTTCTGATACACAACTATTTATTAAAACATAATACCAACAGTGATGGATAGCGCTGCATTTTTTTCACCATCATCAAAGTCAGTTTCAAATACTGAAGAAAATCCATAGCTGTATCTTAACTGTGCGTTCAGCTTGGTTAATCCCAAATTGAAATCAACCCCCAAAGCGGCAATTCCACCAAACTCCGTGCTTTTCGTATCATCACTGATGTCGCCGGAAATAGCCATGCCATTTCCACTGATCTCTGACTCAGCATTGATATTAAAACCAACATAAGGGCCAACCATCAGATGTGGCTGAATGGGGCCGGGAGGGCCAAGGTTAATTTTAGCCAGCAGGGGTACTTCAATATAATCCACTTTAATAGCGCCTGTTATTCCCTCTTCACTCACTTCTGCCCCCTTTTGGGAGTAAAACAGACCGGTTTCGATACCGATTGGCAGTGCGGGAAGTGAAATAGCAGCAACAGCTCCAACCACGATGCCTGTTCTGGCATCATAATCAAAATCCGAACCCGTAAAGTTTGATATATTTATGCCTCCTTTCAACCCGAAACTGACCGGGTTTTGTGCATTTGCTGTATGCAGCATTCCTGAAAACAGAAGCATCACAGCCGTAACTATGGGTAGAATGATATTTTTCATTGGTTCTCTTTATTATGTTTATGGTGTCCCTATCAAAGAGAAATCTCTATGATAATTGTTACAGCAATAAATCGATTTAAATCGAGAAAGAAAAGAGGTTTATAATCTATTCCATACCGGAAAAGGCTGACGCTTTTTGTCTTCTTTAAGGTGAGTTTGATATAAGATTAAATGTCCCCCTTCGAAGGGGG
>SKRK01000102.1 GCA_007118525.1 Balneolaceae bacterium | reverse complement strand
CCGTGTCCCGTGTCCCGTGTCCCGTGAACCTTGCAACATGATTACAAAAACAGAAGCCATTGTATTGAGAGCCATAGACTATCAGGAGTCAAGCCTGATAGCGACTCTGTTTACCCGGAAGCATGGGAAGATTGCGGTGATCGCCAAGGGTGCCAGAAAGCCAAAAAGTAAATTTGCGGCATTTCTCGTGCCGGGCCAGATTCTGGAAGTGATCTATTATATGAAGGTCAGCCGGTCTGTTCAAACTCTTTCAGATGCCTCCTATCTTGAAAAGCTGGATCAGCTGCGTGTTGATCTTGAAAAGATGGCACTCACCGTAACAACGCTCGAACTTACCTCACAGCTGCTGCACGATAATGAGGTGAACGAACCTGTCTTCAATTTCTTTTTGAAAATGTTGCCGTGGTTAAACAATCGGGAAAAGGTGACCAGGGCAATTTTTCCCTACATTCAGATACGTCTGGCCCAATTATTGGGTATAGGACTTCAATTTGATGGGCAGCCGGGAACGGAATCGGGAAATGGGTATATAAATATTGTATCGGGTACGTTATCACATGAAGCGCTGGAGAGTGAGGCGATACTTTTAACACCTCTTCAATTTGCGTTTGTCCGTGAATCGCTGCATTCTATGAATTCAGCCATTTTTGAAAAAGATTTTAAAAAAAATGAACTAACGAAGCTGATTGAGTATTTAGATAGATACTTTCGGTACCATATTGAAGGCATCAGGCCAAGAAAGTCGGATGCAGTATTTGAGCAGATTTTAAAAGACTGACATGAAAATTCGAGATAAAATTCTTTCCGGTGTACTACTTGTCCTGATCGGTATTCTTTTAGGGATGATCCTGATGTTCTTCAGGCAGGGCTCTTTCTCTTTCGACCTGGCTGAAGTTCGGGTAACTGAGGTGAACAGAAGCGATATGCCGTTTTGGAGTGAAGAGGATCTCAGTAAAATTGACGACCGGTTTGTGTTTCGAAGTGCAGCAAAAGCAGTGACACCAACGGTAGTTTATGTTGAAACTACGGTTTCTACACGCAATCAGCGATTGGAGGAGGATGAAGATGGCGACAATGAATTTTGGCGGCGGTTTCTGCCTCCAAGAGCCAGAACAGTAGGATCCGGGGTTGTGATTTCAGAAGACGGATACATCCTAACGAACAATCATGTGATTGAAGATGCGGTTCGTGACGGTATTACAATTACACTGGAAAATAAGCGCACCTACGAAGCGCGGGTAGTTGGGCGCGACCCCAGCACAGATCTCGCCGTTTTGAAGATTGATGCCACTGGCCTTCAATCAGCTATCATTGGAAACTCTGATCGCACTGAGGTGGGTGAGTGGGTGCTTGCTGTAGGCAATCCTTTCAGGTTGCGCTCTACGGTAACCGCCGGTATTGTAAGCGCACTAAGCAGAGATGTACAGATCATAAATGATGCTCTTCGAATTGAGAGCTTTATTCAGACCGATGCGGCCATCAACAGGGGCAACAGTGGTGGTGCACTGGTTAATACCAGCGGCGAACTGATCGGTATCAATACAGCCATTGCAACTCAAAGCGGTAACTACCAGGGATATGGTTTTGCAGTACCAAGTAACCTGGCCCTGAAAGTGGCCCGCGACCTTATTGAATTTGGAGAAGTAAAGCGGGGAATGATGCAGGTGTCCATTCAATCTGTCGATTATGAAATTGCACGAAATGCAGGTTTGGATCAGGTTGCCGGGGTTATGATTATGAATGTAACCGAAGGCGGTGCGGCAGCAAAAGCCGGAGTTAAGCCCTCGGATATTGTCTTAAAAGTGAACGGGGAACCCGTTTTTGAATCCAATCAGCTACAGGAAAAAGTAGCCATGTTTCGCCCGGCCGACAGCGTAACCCTGACAATCTGGAGGGATAAGCAGGAGATTGAACGAACTATAATACTCGATAAGCTGCAGCGGCCTGAGCCGGCGCCTGAACTGTTTGATGAGCAACAGATCGAACCGGGCCCGGATGATTGGGATGAAATACCTGAGAATGGACGTGAAAGAGGCATAGAACAGCAGCGGTTTGAAGAGCTTGGCTTTACCATACGCGCGCTTGCAACTCCTGAAGATCCCAATCAATTTAACCTCTATCTGTTCAGAGTGGAGCGTAATTCTGAAGCCTGGAACCGGGGTCTGCGTGAAGGGTTTGAAATTGAAGAGATCAATGGACAACCGTTTACCGATATGACATCAGCTAAAAAAGAGATTACCGATTCATTGAAAAAGAACCGATCTTTGTCACTGAAAATTATAACTGAAGAAGGAGCTATCGGCTACTTTAAGCTTAATTGAATTCAATGAAATATTTTATAGGATTAATTCTGATCCTGAGTATGATTTCTGCCTGTGCAACTACCGAACCTGCACTAAACGATGAAATCGATGATACTATTGAAACAGAGCGAATTGAAGAGAAAAGACCCGAGTGGTATGATCACACCATAGCATCAGCATCAGACACTACAGCTTTTCATGGGTATTCGCACGCAACGGCTACTGAGCATGCCGACGCCGTCAGGATTTCTGAAAATATGGCGATTGCAAATCTCCGTTTTGAAATTGACAAATTTGCGGAGGAAGTACGGCGTGGACTGGAGGAGAATTCAGCAGCGGATCGTTACAGCTCAGGAAGGTTTATTATTACACTGAGAAACAGTGTCCAAGAGCTCTCCCTGGATGATGCTGAACTCACAACTGAAGTTCATGATCAAAACGGGGGTGTATATGCTTTTACGCGAGCCTCACTTTTCAGAGACGTTGTGATCTCTAAGCTTTCCGGCCTGATTGATGATTCCGGCTATAATGCTGCCCTGAATGAACATAATTAATTAATCGATCCATATTTGCTGATTTCTAAATACATTCAGCAAATCAAATTACACTCTGTCAACTTTTAACACTTATCAAAAAAATATGAGCAAAGCTACAATCCGAACTGAAAAAGGTGATATGGAAGTCAAATTTTTTGAGGAGGATGCACCGGGCACGGTAGAAAACTTCGTCAAACTCTCAAAAGATGGTTTTTATGACGGACTTACGTTTCACCGTGTTATCCCCGATTTTGTAGTTCAGGCAGGTTGTCCCAAGGGAGACGGAACGGGTGGTCCCGGCTATCAGATCGATTGTGAACTCGATGGTGAGAACCAGTACCACGATCGGGGAGTGTTATCCATGGCTCATGCCGGGCGCAATACCGGAGGGTCGCAGTTCTTTATTTGCCACAGCAGAAATAATACCTCTCATCTTGATCGCAATCACACAGTTTTCGGTAAAGTGGTGGAAGGTCTGGATGTAATCGACCAGATTCGCCAGGGCGATGTGATCGAGAAGATTGAAATTACTGAAGAGTAAACAGAAAACCGGTTAACACCGGCCTTGAAACGCTTCTGTTTTCAACAGAAGCACCTTGTTTAAACACCCCCGTTAAGTAGCTTCCTGTGCTATCCTTGTCCTTGCCGGATCTTCTCCAGCCGGGAGGATATCAGCATCGGTATGGGATTCGTTATGAAAACGGGGTTTTTCCGGTCTGAAATCACCAGCTCTATGATATTGGTTTCCAGGTCGGTTATAACATCGAGGATCTGGTTCATTCTGTACTCACGGGAGCCATGGCCCACAATTACCAGCCTGCGGTCGGTCATAATCAGTTTCCCCTCGAGTTGAACTTCATATCCAATCTTTCGGTACTGAACCCGGTTTCGTTGAAATCGCTCTATAACACGCTCTTCCAGCAGCCTTGTGTTATCAAATTCAGCGTAGCACACTTCGCCCCGAACCATGGGTATGGACGCTTCAGTCTCTTCAAGCGTCGACTCCATCTCTTTCCGTATTGTGGATGCCAGATCGAGGTACTGCAGCTCCTCAAAGATAAATTGATCGTCGAGGTAGAGCTTTTTGATCAGTTCGCGGATCTCCTGTTCCTCTTCACTGCTCAGAAGTTGATCCCGGAGAGCAGCGTCCATTCTGCGCGTCAGGATCGCTTTTTTGGTCAGGTCAATGAATTCGTCCGAAACCGGTATCTGTTTTTCAAATTTATTGAAGGCAAAAACATGGGCATTATCGTTCTCTTCAAGAATAATTTGAAGCATCACGATGTAGAGGTCTGGGAGAAAACGGTTGATGTATTTTGCCGGCGCCTTATCAACAAAAGAGTGCATGCGTTTAAGCGACAACTCTCCCGGAGCTTTCTCAAATTGAGATGACAGCTCTTCAACCATCTCTTTTCCCTCTCTTCTCCATTTACGGTCTTTTGAAAAGAGGTACAGAATGATCAGTGCGATCACGCCCGGAATAATCCAGAGCAGGGGTACTTCCTGAAATGCGAAGGGGATCAGTGAAGAAAGTATAAGTAAAATCCATAACAGGGGATTTTTATACGCCTTTGAAATCTCTTTCAGATCAGGGAAAGGGTGAGGTTCGATAAGATCATAGACAGAGGGATAGGTAACTCCTGTATCCACAAATATGTCAGTAGTACCGGACGGGCTTCTTAAGGGTTGGTTTGCTGCTTCCTCTACATTTCCGGCTTTGTTGGCACTCTTTTTAGCGCTATTCAACTGTTCACGATAGTATATACCATGACGCCCGCCATAAACGTACGCTCCGTTGCGATTGAGCCCCAGTCGTGCTCCGGTAACGCCGGCCGATACGCCCACACCCCCTTTCGAGAGGTTAAATCGGATTGGACCCGCTTTAAATGCTTTTCGAATAAAAAATCCCATGCCCTATACTCCGAAAGTTTTCTGCGAACGGCAAGCAAAAAACAGGAGAGTGATTTTTTTTAAAAACTTCATTTATGTCGCTTATTTCAGGTATGAAACGGATAAGGCTGCCGATGTGTGAATTTTTAATTTTTATCTGTGAGAAAAAAGAGCCACATTTTTGATCTGTTGGCCGGAAACAGGAAAGAATTTAAATAGATTAATCATGCAGATAAACAGTTCAAATAACCTTTATGATGCGGTCATTGTCGGTTCGGGTGCCGGTGGCGGGATGGCGGCTAAAATACTGGCTGATTCAGGCTTGTCAGTCGCAGTATTGGAGGCCGGCGGAGATTATGACCCTGCCAAAGAGGAGTACAGAACACAGCTGAGGTGGCCGTGGGAATCGCCCCGCCGCGGAGCAAACACAGTTCGGCCTTTTGGTGATTTTGATGCCGCCTGGGGAGGATGGGAGATCGATGGTGAACCCTATACCCGGAAAGACGGTACCTCATTCGACTGGTTCCGGTCGCGGATGGTGGGAGGAAGAACCAATCACTGGGGCAGGATCTCCCT
>SKRK01000200.1 GCA_007118525.1 Balneolaceae bacterium | reverse complement strand
GTATTGGCCGATGCGGATCTGTTGCTCGTCATTGATCAGCTCATCGGTTGATAGAAAAGGTGACAGCGTCTCTTTTTCGGTAAGAAACCCGTCGTAACTTTGAGAGGAAGGGATCCACTCTTCATCATCAAGAGCACTGTTTCCAATATCGCAGGCGCACACAAAGCCCCAGTCACACTCGTGGTGCTCATGAGTTTGATTCTCTGCCATATCTTTTTCAGCATCACTTTCACAGCAGCTGTGATCGGCGGCCATTTCATTGGCAGCCATCTCCATCATGCAGAAATCAACCAGCTGCTTCGCGTGCAGTCCGGTTGGAATCAGAAAGGCCATCAGCAGAAGAGATGCGGATAGTTTGGTAATTGTGCGATATGTTGAAGAAGATAATTTCACAGCATAAGAATAGTAAATCTGAGTGGTAAACTGATATTATCCAAAAATATTACACAACTTTGGGGATAAGGCGTACAATCGCTTCAGATGTACGAAAATGAACTTAATTTCGTAAAAAGTCTTTTATAGGAAAATGATAGTTCTAATTTTGAGCTTAGTAAAGTATATTTGAAAGCTTTGATTAATTGATTGTCTACCGTTCAGAGTGAAAAATTGAAGTTTCCCATGACGTTCTCCTTCTCATATGAATAACAGGATTACTGCCAAAAACATGGCCGATTTATACCGTGAGGCGGCAAACCGTTATAAATCACTCCCGGCATTTGCTACACGAAAGAAGGAGCTTGAGTGGGATCCCGTCTCATTTGAAGAGCTTTATGAACGAGGCCTGAATCTGGCTACCGGCCTTATTGAAATGGGGGTGGAGGCTCGTGAACATGTGGGTCTTTTTGGTGATAACCGGTTTGAATGGATTCTTGCCGACTACGGAGTGCAGCTGTGCGGTGCCGTCGATGTGCCCCGTGGCCGCGATATTACAGATAGTGAACTGATCTATATTATTAATCATGCCAGGATTAAAGTAGCATTTGTAGAAACAAAGGCTCTGCTCGATAAATTTATTGAACTTCGCCACGATCTGCCGGGATTAAAAGAGATTATTCTGCTGGACCCGGAAGCTTCAGCTCCTGATTTGGTACATAAACTCGATAATGTTATTCAACTCGGTGCCGCCCTCCGAAAACATGGCGACACCCGGGCCGAAGAGCGAATAGCCGGTATTCAGCCCGATGACCTGTTTACGTTGATCTACACCTCGGGCACAACCGGAAAGCCAAAAGGAGTAATGCTGACTCATGCCAACATGATGTCGCAGGTTAAGGTGATACCCATCGACCTGAACTGTACAGACCGCGTTCTCTCCATTTTACCCATATGGCACATATTTGAACGCGTTTTTGAAGTATTTTCAATTGCCTGCGGGGTTTGCACCTACTATTCAAATGTGAGGCACCTGGCAGATGATCTGAAGAATGTGGAGCCTACTTTTATGGGCTCGGCACCAAGGCTTTGGGAAAGCCTTTATCAGAAAATCCTTAAAAAAGTTGATAAGTCTCACTGGATGAGGCAGTTTCTCTTCCATACGGCCTACTTCCTGAGCCGCCAGTACATGAACTCGATCTATTTTCTTACCGGGAAGGAGCTAAAACAGGAACCGGCCTCCAAACTAAAACGAATAGTACTTTCTCCTTTTCACGCAGTTCGCTGGCTGCTGGTGCTGCCAGTTTACGGATTTTTTAATGTGGCTGTCCTGGAACCTGTTCGCCTGAGCGCAGGCGGATCACTTAAGGCTACAATTTCGGGAGGCGGGGCCCTGCCGGAAGAGATTGACCGGTTTTTTAACTACATCGGAATTCCGGTTCTGGAGGGATACGGTATGACGGAAACGTCACCCGTAATTGCGGTCCGGCTTCAGGATAATATTGTGATTGGTACGGTTGGTCCTCCCATGGAGAATACCGAGCTTCGAATTGTAGATCTCGAAACCAGAGAGGTCATCTATCCAAATAGCAACAGGCCGCATAAAGGCAGGGGGGTTCGCGGTGAAATATGCGTGAAAGGCCCGCAGGTGATGAAAGGCTACTACAGGGAGCCTGATCAGACCAAAAAAACCATTGAGGCCGGCTGGCTTCGTACAGGAGATCTTGGAATGATTACGTTTAATGACTGCCTGAAAATACTGGGCCGGTCAAAGGCGACAATCGTCTTGTCGAGTGGTGAAAACCTTGAGCCTGAACCGATTGAAATGAAGCTCAATCAAAGTCCCTACATTGAACACTGTATGATTGTTGGTCAGGATAGAAAGTATATCAGTGCTCTTGTTGTACCCAATCTCGAGGGCTTTAGGGATAATGGCATCTCTGCCGGCAATCTTGAGGAACTTGCCAAAAAAAGTGAGGCGAAAAGGATTATCCAGCAGGAGATTAAGCAAGTGATTTCAGTTTCCGGTGGCTTTAAGCGGTTTGAAATGATCCAGGATGTCAGGCTGATACCGGAAAACTTTACGGTAGGTGAGGAACTGACCAACCTGTTTAAAATGAAGCGACACGTTATTCAGGATAAATATGGTGATTTGATTGACGAGATGTATAATGGCAAACCGGTAGGGGTGGCTTAGATATGGAATTCACCACGCAACTGCTCTATCCTGTCGACCAGGTTCTATTGGCCGTAATGATCTTTTCGATCATGTTTGGGATGGGAGCCAGCCTCACCATAGATGACTTTAAAACCGTAATCCGGTATCCGCGCGGTATATTAATCGGGTTTCTGTCGCAGTTTGGGCTGATGCCTTTCTTTGCTTACGGTTTGGCGATCTTTTTCGAGCTACCCCCGGCATATGCCATTGCGTTGATACTTATCGGCTGCCTTCCGGGAGGTACTACGTCCAACATGTTCGCCTACTTTGCCCGGGGTTCGGTTGCTTTAAGTATTGCCATGACCACGGCCTCAACCATCCTTGCCCTATTGATGATGCCGATTTTGCTGGAGTTCTATACCGCAGAGTTTACCAGGCAAATTAGCGCAGAGATGCAGACAGCCGGTTCAGGAGCTGAGTTTGTGATTCCAACCATGAATATCATCATGTCGCTGGTTCTCGTGCTTGTACCCGTGGCTATGGGCATGTTTTTGAGGGCAAAGTCAAGGGTATGGGCCAAAACTGCCGAAGATACGGCCGGGTTCATGGGCATTATCGTTATCATCTACCTGATCGGAACCGCATTTGTCCGCCACAGCGGATTGATGCTTCAAACACCACCTGCAATTTATATTTCAGCAATCAGTGTGGGCCTGCTTGGATTTTTGTTCGGGTACTGGATGTCACGGCTTTTCAAACTTTCACCCATATTTCAGCGGGCCATATCTCTTGAAACCGGAATTCAGAATGGACCCATCGCTTTTGCCATAATCCTGCTCAGCTTTGCCGAACCGGTTCAGAGCCAGATGTTGTGGCTGGCCATTCTCTACTCTACCTTTATTGTGATGTCGTCATCCTTCATAACGCTCTATTACCGCCGGGTTGGGAAGTTTGACTTTGAGGTTTACAAGAACACTTCTATCCATAACAGGTTGTTTGGAGATGAATATGTGTCGGATTATCCGGATGGATTTCTGCCAAAACGCATTGAGAATGACCCCAGCCAGGGCTTAATTCCTGCACAGAAACGCGACTGAAAGGTTGTCTGAACGTTATGAGATCCGTTAGTATATGGATTATGTAAAGACAAATAATCTACCCTATGCTTCGACACTTTTTAACACTATCAATAATTGCTGCTGTAATTACTTTTTCAGCCAATAAATCTGCCTGCAGCCAGACAGTGAGCATATCTGTTGAAACCGGTGGTGTTTGGTTCAGTAATAATGAGGTGAGAATCCCTAATGAAGGGGGAACAACCTTTGATATGCTCGAAATTATCGGTTCAGATGCCTCACCTTACCTGCGCCTGTATGCAACTGTTTCCCTTGGCGAGAGGCACACCGTGAGGGCCCTGATTGCACCGCTGAGCAAATCAGGTACAGGCATCTTTAATGAGGATATCTTTTTCGAAGAAACTACGTTCGATGCGGGGGTTCCAATCGACGGCACGTATCAGTTTAACACCTATCGTTTCACTTACCGCTATACGTTCTACAACCGGAACAACTGGAAACTTGGAGCCGGCGCAGCAGCATTAATACGTGATGCTAAAGTGGAGCTGATTCAGCCTGACAGATCCGATTCTAATACCGACCTTGGGTTCGTGCCATTGCTTCACATCTATGCAGAGCGCAATCTGGGAGAGCGTGTATCAATTGTACTGGATGGTGAATCCCTTGCCGCCAGACAAGGCCGCGCTACCGATGTATCCCTCACATTCAACTACTCGTTTTCTGAGAACTGGACGACTCGTGCGGGATACCGACTGCTGGAGGGTGGTGCAGATGTAGATGATGTATACAATTTTTCATGGATCAATTTTGGTTTGCTGGCATTTCAGATTACTTTTTGATGGGTCCATTACAGATGAGACAATAAACCATTCACAGTGGAATTTCATATCTTAGATCATTAAAGATAAAATTCGAACTCACGTTAAATCAATTCCATGGAATCCACCAACAAACTAGCCGTACTGATCGACGCCGATAATGCTCAGGCTGCCATTATCGATGGCCTCCTGGCTGAAATTGCCAAATATGGAACGGCCAACGTAAAACGAATTTATGGCGACTGGACACAGCCGCAACTCAACCGCTGGAAGGAGATTCTGCTTCAGCACTCTATTCAGCCCATTCAGCAGTTCGGTTATACAAGAGGCAAAAATTCTACCGACAGCGCCTTGATTATCGATGCAATGGACCTTCTCTACTCCGACAAATTCGACGGTTTCTGCCTGATTTCCAGCGACAGCGACTTCACCAAGCTTGCTGCCAGAATTCGTGAAGCAGGCCTTTTGGTCTATGGATTCGGTGAACAGAAAACACCCGAACCCTTCGTAGCAGCTTGCGATAAGTTTATTTACACCGAAGTACTCCAGGATGATGAGGATGAAAAAACACCATCCCGCAAGAGAAAAACAACTAAGGATCTGAAGCAGGACACCAAGCTGATCAACCTGATCCGCAATGCCATTAAAGCGTCATCAGACGAAAGCGGATGGGCACACCTGGCCCCGGTTGGAAGTTACCTCGCCAAAGCATCAGCGGAGTTTGATCCCCGAAATTACGGCTACAGTAAGCTTGGAGAACTGATCAATGCCACGCAGCTTTTTGAGATGGAAGAGCGAAAAGTGGGCGAGGGGCATTCCAAGGCGATTTATGTGAGGGATAAGAGAAAGTAGTTAACCGATAATTGGCGCCCCTAGTCAGTTTG
>SKRK01000310.1 GCA_007118525.1 Balneolaceae bacterium | reverse complement strand
GTTTTGATTTAAAGTTTTATTCTGCTAACCCAGTTTTTTTCTCTTATTCAGGTAGGCCAGCAGAGCCAGGTCGAACGGGCTCTGTGTATCGATCTCTTCAAAATCTACACGCGCTTCATTGCAGGCAAGTTTAAAGCGCCTGGTATACTCATTTACCTTTTTCTTATAGTCTTCCTTTACCTGCGCCGGAATCACCTCCATCTCAGAGCCCGTCTCCATATCCTCAAAAAGAAATTTACCGTCGGGAAAATCGAGTTCTCTCTCACTCTGATGTTCCAAAACATTAAAAAGCAGTACTTCATGCTTCTGGTGACGCAAATGCCGGAGTGCAGAGATCAGTGCTTCGTGATTATTCACGTTTTCAAACAGATCGGTGAGTATGATTACCAGACTTCTTTTCTTCAGATTTTCAGCCAGTTGATGCAGCGCTTCGGCCGATGCTGAAGAGCGCTGTAGGCCGGCTTTTTCCTGTTCTTCTGAAAGTTGCTCTTCAAGACGGCTAAAAAGAAGCCTCAAATGGCTGTAAGATGATTTAGCCGGAAACTCCTCTCTCACTTTCTCGTCAAACAGCACAAGCCCTGAAGCATCACGCTGCCGATAAAGCATGTACATCAGCGAAGCCGCCAGGTGAATGGCGTACCTCAGCTTGCTCCAATCGGCGAAATGTTTAAAATACATCGAACTGCTGATGTCGAGCACCACATGCGCGCGAAGGTTGGTTTCGGCCTCATACTGCTTTACATAAAAACGCTCTGTCTTTCCATACACCTTCCAGTCGATATGTTTAAAATCATCTCCCTGGTTATAGGGCTTGTGTTCGGCAAACTCCACACTAAAACCGTGATATGGACTGCGGTGCAGACCTGAGATGAAACCCTCAACAATATTCCTGGCTTTCATTTCGAGCGGTGCCAGCTGTGTAAGTATGTTTGGATCTAATATCATAGTGAGAACGTAATTGTTTCTATTTCAAGGGGCAAGTTTCAGCGTGAAAGAAATCTGTTAACTAATGTTAGTTAACGGTCCTCATATATATTTGGACTCATTTAACCATACCCATCATTAAAATTTGATACCTGAAATAATTTGGTGGATAATCACAAATTTTTTACCCTTACATTCCGAGCTAAAGAGTGTTACAATCTGTCGGGGCTGACAACCTCGCAGAACTAAAAACAAATCTCCCATGAAAAAAATTTATACCTCTGTTTCCCAGATCGATTTTAATTTGTCTGACCTGCCTAAAATGCCTGCACCTTCCCGCGTGCTAATGGTTAAACCAACCTATTTTGATGTGGAATATGTGATAAATCCACACATGAAGGGACACATCGGCGGTGTTGATAAAATGCAGGCGCTTAACGAATGGGAGCATCTTGTTGACGGTTATGAGGAACTGGGTTTTGATGTTCAGATCATAAAGGGCGAAAAAGGACTACCCGATATGGTTTTTTGTGCAAACCAAAGCCTGCCCTTTGTTGATACCGATGACACCAAAAAAGTGGTCATGAGCATCATGCACACCGATGAGCGCAAGAGGGAAGTAGAAGCCATTGAAAAGTGGTACAGAACCCAGGATTACGAAGTACTGCATCTCGATCCGGCGATTGTTAACGATTTTGAAGGCATGGGGGATGCCTTATGGCATTTTAAGAGACAGCTGCTCTGGGGAGGGTACGGATTCAGGTCCTCGCTGAAAGCCCACGAACAGGTGTCCGAACTGCTTGACACGCCGGTCATTGCCCTCGAGCTGGTAGATGATAAATTTTATCACCTCGACACCTGCCTCTGTGTTCTGAATGAGAAACATGCACTGATCTACCCCGACGCATTTACGGAAGAGGGACTGAAAATGATCCATAAGCTTTTTGAAAATGTAATTGAAGCAACAAAATACGAAGCGGAAAAAATGTTTGCGGTAAATGCTACCTGTCCCGACGGCAGGAATGTCTTTATCCAGCAGGGCTGCACCGACGTAAACCAGAAGTTGCGCGACGCCGGCTTCTCCGTTCACGAGTTCAGCACCTACGAATTTATCAAGAGCGGCGGCAGCGTTTTTTGCATGAAAATGATGCTTTGGTGATTACTCCCCGGTATATGGAGATCCCTCCACTCCGCTAACGCTCCGGTCGGGATTGTGGATGACAGGAACGAGTAAGTACTATGTGGGTGACGGGCAATACTATTTTTTAGGTGACTCTATACATCTCCCCTCGAGGGGAGTCCACGCCTTGGCGTGGGAGGGATGTTCAGTGTACCAGCGGACGTGTAATTTAGATCTCTCACCGGTTGCGAGTAGAGCGAACGCGTCGAAGGGGCTTGGCATCGGGAACAGCGTGGAATAATAACCCGGATTGCCACGTTCTTATAATCTCTGTATTTTACACGAAACTCGTGCACCATGAAAAACATCACCTTTACAGCAAATGAATCGTTAATCAAAAAGGCCCGTGAAAGAGCCAGGAAAGAGAATACGTCTCTGAACAAGCGATTTCGCGAATGGCTCGAGCAATACGCCACTAAAGATGAAAAACCTGATGAGTTTGATCACCTCATGGAAAAGCTGTGCTATGCCCGACCCGGTAAAACATTTACCAGAGAAGAGATGAATGAACGATAGAGCGTTTATTGATACAAATATATTTGTTTGCTCCTTCGACGCCCGCGCTGCAGAGAAACAACAAACTGCAAAGAAAATTATCCATGAAGGATTAAAATACCACAACTGCTTTATCAGCTACCAGGTGGTTCAGGAGTTTCTCAATGTCGCTTCAACCAAATTTGAAACCCCTTTAAAAACAGAGGACAGCAGACTGTATTTAAATTCTGTATTGACTCCTCTATGGCGGGTTTACCCAAGTAGTGAACTGTACACATCCGCCCTGGAAATTTCAGACCGCTATCAGTACTCCTTTTACGATTCTCTCATCCTGGCTGCTGCATCCGAGATTTCAGCCGACATACTCTATTCGGAAGATTTTCAGCATGGACAACAAATAGATAGTCTGACGATTGTCAATCCGTTCAGGCAGTAAATTTACGACCTGACATATGAGCATTCACGGCGCTTTTCCGTGCTTCTGACAGCGTCGAAAGCAGTAAGCCCCAACATCTCAAGGCATATATCCTCTTCACCAACGCTTGAAGGATCTGCGGACGCTTCAAGGTTGCTGATAAAAGCCACGCTGTCAGGTTGGGCAGTTTGTTCCTATCTTTTTGTTATTTTCAGTAGAAAGAAACTTTAAATAAACTGTTCACCATGATGAATCGCGTCCGATATCTGTTTTTCATTCCTCTTCTTTTCATCGTATCCGTCTGCTCCGCACAGGATCTGCCTGAACTTTTGCAGCGTTACGCCACCCCTTTCGAAAACATGGATGAACTTACAACCCTCACAAATCACATTGGGGAGGAGCGGCTGGTATTGATGGGCGAAGCTTCACATGGTACTTCTGAATTCTATACAAAAAGAGCCGCTCTGAGCATGAATTTGATTGAAGAGCACGGGTTTAATTTCATTGCCGTTGAGGCCGACTGGTCGTCCACGTCACGAATCAACAAATTTGTAAAGCACAAACCGGGCGGGCCTGCTACAATTGATGAGGCCATGGAATCCATAACCCGATGGCCGCTCTGGATGTGGAAAAATGAAGAGGTCAAAGAGCTGGTACAGTGGATGTATGAACATAACGAAGGCCTTGCAGCTGAGGAGCGCGTTGGCTTTTACGGTATCGATGTGTACGACAATTTTACCGTAATGGATGATGTTCTGGAGTGGATTTCGGGTATTGATCCTGACCTTGGGAGATCAGCCTCCAATGCTTACTCCTGTATGACGCGCTTTTCTGAACCCGGCGACTATGTACGCATGATTCAGCAGTCAGGTCAGGATTGCGCCTCTGACATGCAGGAGGTTCTTGAAATGGTAAGAACCCTTGAGGAGCATCCGGATGCGGATCGCTGGGGATTTTTCAGGGCTGAACACGGAGCCAAGGTAGCCATCAATGCAGAGCGGCACTACAGAGGAAATCTCCAGCGCGATGCCACCTCGTGGAATGAGAGAGCTTCCCACTTTTATCTCACGGCCGAACGACTCCTGGAGTACTACGGTGATAACAGCAGAGGTATAGTCTGGGCTCACAACACCCATATTGGCGATGCAAGGGCTACAGAAATGGGCCGGCAGGGAGCACATAATATCGGGCAGCTGAGCCGTGAAGCCCTTGGCCGGGAGAATGTGTTTGCTATCGGGTTTGGCACGTATACCGGCCGGGTTTTGGCGGCATTTAACTGGGAGGGCAACATGGAAAGCATGGAGGTACCTGAAGCCATGCCGGACAGCTGGGAGGCCATGCTTGAAGCCACCGGCTATGAGACGTTTTACCTCTTATTTGACGAGCGTGAACTTACCGGGGCCCTGGATCGTTGGATACCCCATAGAGCTATCGGCGTAACCTATAATCCGCGAAATGAACGCGGCAACTACGTACAAACCATACTTCCCGAACGCTATGATGCATTCATTTTCATCCGGAATACCGGTGTGCTGTCGCCCTTGTAGGGAATAGTAAACTCTAAAAAAACTTCGTGCACCTTTGTGTCCTCGTGCCTTCGTGGCCTGTTACACATGCATTTTTTTTAAATATCGTCTTAATACTCAATGAACTACCAATTTCCATCTGTATCTCTTTTTACCGTCACACTTTTGACCCTTCTGCTATTCACCGAAATCACACAGGCGCAGGTACTGAACGTGGAACGTGTCCGGTCTGATTCAGACACAACCGGATGGGTGGGAGAACTCGGGTTCGATTTCTCCCTCAACAAATACAACGACCGGGTCATCAAAACCGGCGGGCAAGCCAATGCCGCCTACTTCTCCGACCTGCACCAGTACCTGTTAATCACCCAGCTCGACCTGGTGAATGTGGACGGCAATTCACTCATCAGCAACGGATATATCCATCTTCGTTCTACCTTTTTGAGAAAAGAGAAGTTCTCGCCCGAACTGTTTACTCAGTATCAGTACAACAATAACCTTGGGCTTCGCAACCGGGTGCTTGGCGGGGCCGGTATCCGCTACACCTTTCTCGACAGGCCGAACCTGAGCGGACGTTTTTCAACCGGCGTGATGTTTGAGCATGAAGAGTGGGGGCTCGGAGATGACGAAACCGTGGAGAACAACCTCATTAAAAGCACCAGTAACCTGGTGATCCGCGGGCAGCTCAATCCTCAAACATCTCTTACCATGATCGGCTATTACCAGGCACGACCTGACCGGTTTTTTGAACCGCGCGCTACATCAGAAAATCAGCT
>SKRK01000309.1 GCA_007118525.1 Balneolaceae bacterium | reverse complement strand
GTACCCTACACCATCGACAGATTGATAGACCGCTCAAATGTAAGCGGCTTGAGTTGTGTGGATTGATTTTGATGTTTCTTAAGAGTTGGACTTGAAGGTGAGGGAGTTGATTTCCTGAGAGGATTGCGGAGGTTATTCGTTTAACCTTGAGAATTAAATGGGGTTTGGATTGAGATAAAGAAAAGCTGCTCTTAATTGATGCTCAAATCAAAAGCATAATCATACTCAATCAACTCTTTTTTCTTTTCTCTTTGTTCCCAGGCTTTTTCTTTATGGCTTGCATCGATGATATCCTCACTGCTGGCATCTTTGAAAAAGGAAGCTATGCAATTTAAACATTCAATTTCAGTTTTTGTGAATAGATCTTTATCAAATGCCTTTTGAGGATTAGGAACAAACTGTTCTCCTATATTTTCCCGGTTATCAAATTCGATATAGTCAATATTAAAAAGCTCATTCCTTTTAAAATATTCGAATAAAGTGTCATATCCATTAGGAACCGGTCCCAATTCGATAGCCCTGTAATTACACCCACTAATTGAAAAGCCTGTTTTTTTGTAAGTAAGAAAATCAGAATAGAAAAGAAGCTTATTCAATTTTGTTTTAAATGGTTGAAGGGTCTCAGCAAAATAGATGATCATATTGCTGAATTTTTCAAATTGTATATCCCGATAACCTGTGAAAACATTCGGTGTTTGAAATTTATACGACAATAGCTGCTTCAACAATCTTTCATCAGAATCTTTTTCCTGCTCAATAATCAGATCAATCTTATCTGATAATTTTTTCTGTTCTTTTTCAGATAAGCCATCACTTATTTCTACCAAACTTTTGAACTTTTCTGGATTTGCTGCCAGTTTGATCAATTTTCCGTTCGAAGCCTGTGGTACTTCCCCGCCTTCATAATTACGATATGTATTTATCCCAAAGCCTAAAATTTCAGACATTTTAGCAGCTGAAAGCCCGTATTTATCCCGAATTGAAATAATTTGATCGGGAAACGGAATGTTGTGTTTCTCTCGGTACTTATTATGAACCTGGGTGATATTCACCTGATCCAGCTCATCGTTCGTAAAATACTCTCCGGTATCTATACATCGGTATGAGTGATGTATAATTTCAAATGATTCTTTCCTGAACTCTAAAGATTTCGGTTCGCGAACGAGTTCGGTTTCGCCACCGGTGAATGGACTTTTCATAGGCACGGTTTGATAAACAATGTTACGATTCTTTAAACGGGTATTTAAGCGGTTGTTCCGCTTTATGAAAAGAGATGCAAATTACGCTGTTGTTCTGTTGACCCATCGCTATTTTGATGTATATCTCGCTTCCTGAAATTTTCTTACCGAATACCCACATGTTTCCGGCTCCATGTATAGTCTCTTCCAATGGGCCTTCACTGTAATCATCGGTTTCCAGGTTTTCAAGAATTTTAGTACGTGCTGCCGGGACCCATTCCATATCAAGTAATGCCTGGGCATTTTTGTCACGGCCAATATAGACCACATCAAATACTTTCAGCTTTATTTTGAATTGGTTTAGAAACTGTTCGACATCACTTTGCTTGGTCACTTAAATGTTTATTATTCTCGAATCTTATAACACTATAAAGTTTAATATAGTTCAAATATCTATAAATAATCAACTATATAGTTAAAATAATCGCTTCGGCGGCGTTCTTTTATTTAGGATTACCGCCTAACCTCTTTTCTGTTTTATCAGGGTTTTGCCTGCAATCAAGAATGGCATCAATGAATACATTATTTTCTTCTATTTTATAATAAATGGCGAATGGAAACCGCTTTGATAACATACAGTAGTAATCAAATTTGATTGGGTGAATACCTGAATAGATCACTAATGAATCAATATCAGAATAAATTGAATCCAGAAAATAACTGCCAAGTCCCGGAAGCTGTTTTTCATAGAAATGAAACCCATTTATTAAATCTCTCTTTGCCGGGCCAAGAATGCTAATGGTCATGAGATCTCTTTTCGAATCTCCTCTTTCACTTTATCCCAGTCCGTGTAGGTCTCAAGGCCTTCTTCCACTGCATTCTTTCGCCGGGTTAGTTCCTCTCCGTGCCAAGCCGGCGGTGAGTAATCCGGCGATGCGGAAAGATCCGCCCATAGTTTTTCCATGAGTTCTATTTTCTCGTTTGTAGTCAGGTTTTCTATAGTGATTGGATTACTCATGGTCTGTTCAATCTAACATTTTCAGGGTTATTTGCAAGGCTGTAAAAAAATACAATCTATATAAACAGTCTCAAGTTGATTATTTAACGCTGATTTGCTGATCGTATTTGATCTTCTTTACAGGTAACATGCATAGTTTCGTTCAGAGCTATAGGGGAGAGGGTAGTGTTTTGGAATTTAATTCGCAGTGCACATCCTTTATACATGAAGCGATAACACTGCCTGCATGTGTCTGCTCAAAGCCTGTAATTCAGGGAGATAAAACTCCCTGTGGAATAGAGCTTTACATTGCCCCAGCCTACCTCTTTTAACGGTATTTTCATAAATGGTTCGGCACGCAGACTCCAGTTGGAACGAATATCGAATTCATACCCGATTGAAAACCCCGCATTACTCAACCAGTGGCGGGTACCGGTGCGCCCGCTCCAGTTCTCTGCCTGTCCGGGTACTTCCTCATTATAGCTGAAGAAGTAATCCTCGCTCTGCATAAAGTAGGACGAGAGTCCGGCAGTGGCGAAAAACCTTGAACGGTTAAAATTCAGAAAATTGTACTTCATTGTAACCGGGATGTCAAATAGCAGGCACTCTGCTGTTATTTCATCCGGAGAGATACCGCCTGCCCAGTAGACCGGCGGATTATACTGGCTGCTTTGTGCCGAATATTTTACAAGGGTCTGCAGAACTCCGGCTGAGATGGACAGCCTTGAAGTGAGTGAGTATTCAAGGGTAACTCCAAATTTATACCCGGGATCGCTAAAATTTGATAAAGAACTTACAGTGCTCATGTCGGGCGCCGTAACTAGGTTGAAACTGAACCGGGAAGTGTGATCTTCACCACGCACCGTCTCATAAACCGGCGAAGCTTGGACAAGTTTTTTTGCTTCAGATACAGTTACCGGCGATATGATATCTTCAGGCTGATGGACAGCTCTTTGCCCCATTGAGGCAGGATGTAAAGCCTTCCTGTTCATGTCTGATTGGGAATAGGCCAGCCGGCTGATGTCAACTAAGCCTGTACCTTCACGGCTAACCGGAACTGTTTTATGGTCTGTGTGTTCCGGATCGATTGATTCTATTGCGGTTTGATTTGAAGCTGCAGGGTCAACATCCCCGGTTCCGGTTCTGTCTGATTGAAGATCAGCCAGGGGATCTATGGCGGCTGCAGCTTCTGGTGCTGCAGCTTCATCCGTTTCTGAATCGGCAGATGGAAATTCACCAATCACGGGCGGCAGTTGTGGTACAGCTAACTGCTCATCGGTGAGCTGTTCACTGATCTGATTCAGTCGGTTGTAGTTATCATAGGTAAAATAACCCACCAGGGAAACGACCAAAAATAAAGCAGCAGCCAGTAAACGCACTTTTCGCCTGTAGGCGATCCGGGCATCCTGCAGATCCAGTTTCGGCTCTAGTTTATTCCAGTCCTCCTCCCGGAAACGGATATCATAATCTTCAGCCTTCATTCGAAAAAGCCTTTCGAGTTGGTCGGTATGATTTTTATTATCGGCCATCGTATCTGTGTTCTGTTAAATTTTTTTCCAAAATGACTCTAAGATTCTGTTTTGCCCTGGCCAGGTTCGACTTTGAGGTGCCCACGGCAATATCAAGACGGTTCGCGATCTCCTGATGGGTATATCCGTCAATCACATAGAGGTTAAAAACAGTTCTGTATGCAGGCGTCAGTTGTTGAACCATCTCAATCATCTCCCTGTAAGTGATGCCGCTTATGATGTTCTCTTGTTCTTTCAGGTTATTCTCACTGAGCGTAACTTCCGGCCAGTCTCGCTGTTTTTTGTTTTTGTGGTAATGATTAATTGCTGTATTGACTACGATCCGGCGGAACCAGGGTTTAAATGGTCGATTGGTGTCATATGAACGGATATTGTCAAACACTTTCATAAAGGCATCATTCAGGATTTCAACTCCTTCATCCCGTGAGTTGGCATACCGGAGCGTTATGCTCAACCCATAGGCATAGAACATTTCGTAGAGCTCTTTTTGGCTCCTTCTTTTCCGTTTCCGGCATCCTTTGATAATTTTGCCTAGCAAGAATATTTTGGTTTCGGCGGAATTATGGTTAAACAGTGATTTACATCTATACCCTATTTAGCAATACAAGAGATTGATGTAAAGGGTTGCCTCCCAATTCCTAATATTGTTAAAGCGTTTCAAAACTTCTCATCTGCCTAAACCAAAAACTCTGTGAATATTAAAGCCAAACCGGAAATCACCATCCAGGAAACGGTCGCGGTTGTTGGCCATGATATACTGCTCTCCATGCCATTGTGAGCTGGTAAAAAAGAGCTGAAAGATGTGTCCGCCCGTATCGATATTTAGTGCCGCACCCAGTGTATTTCGGGTCCCTGGATTTCTTTTTCCGATTACAGGCAAATACTCTGCGCTTATTGAAAATCGGTCATTCAATTCGTAATTGCTCAGTATACCCAACCCGATCAGCTGATTTGGATTACCAGGGGACACCGTGTTGAAGTGTGCAAGCATTGGAGTGAGCTGCAGGCTGAATTGGTTAAACTTCCGGGCAGCCATGACAGAAACCAGGTAGCTGAGCCTGTCTGAAAAATCAAACCCGATACCCGGCGTTGTGTTTATACCGGTTGTAACTTTAAGAGCAAGATCAACCGGTGTGCTGCCGCTTGTAGTTTGCCTGAGGATGTTGAATTTTCCTCGTATATCCACAATTTTATTTCTGGTCATTCTTCCAATACCGGCCGAAAGACGGTCGGTGATTCCGTAGTCGAGGCCAATTCGCGTATTGGCTCCGTCATCCAGCCCGAAAAATTGCTCAACCCCGCCATTTACCAGCCCGAATGTGTGAATTATAGTTGTATTCAGATTCCGGGCAGAGAGGTTTCTAACCGTGCTGACACCGATATTTGAGGTTGCCCAAAATATATTATCCACAGGTTCATCAAGCTCGACGCGCTCACGGGGAAGCTGCGCATGGGTCACATCCTGCAATAGGATGAGAGTAATGGTGCTTATTAGTAATCCAAATGATGCTGAAATTTTCATCTTGTCATCCGGTGTTCAATTATTAATAATATTCCCTTCACTATTTTGACGTTCAAGAACTACTTTAATTTGAATATGCACTTCATCATCAACCCGGTAGAACAGGATTCCGGGAGGTTC
>SKRK01000297.1 GCA_007118525.1 Balneolaceae bacterium | reverse complement strand
TGGCAAGGCCATCAATATCAGGAATATTCGCCCCGATAAGTAAGGTGGCTGTTGCCAGCGCAGTTTTTCGCTTGAGGCCGGCTTCGGCCATCGTAGCGCCGAATAGTGTGTGTGCAATAGGGTCCATGAATGCTAATTGTGAATATTGCTGAATACAGATGAAATAATAAGCTCAAAAAAGAACGAACTCCGGAAGTTCCAGTAAAAAAGAGTTGATCGATAATAGCTATACAACAGGATATATAAAAAAGTTTGAACCGATTCAGTTTATGTGTCAATCCGAATTAATGACTGAATTAGCATATTGCAGAGCTCTGGACAGCCTGGGACCTGTAATTCTTTATAAGAATTTACGCCATTACAAATTCCCTGTAGTTATCTTTGGTAATCACCTCGTATGAGGCATTATCATAAGTGTCAATCCATGCTTTTGGCGCCTTTGGTTTTTTTAATGGATTCCATTTAAACTCGAATCCCAGGAGTTGACCACCTCTTTCCTCAATCAGGTCGATTTCCTTTTGATCATATGTGCGCCAGTAGTAGTAGTTGGCGGTGTGCCCGGCAAACGCATTTCTCTTAATACGCTCGATGAAAAGGAAATTTTCCCATAGCTGACCCACATCATTCCGCATGTCCGGTGAGTTGAAGTTGGCAATCACCGCATTCCGGATACCCAAATCCATGAAATAATACATGTTCATCTTGGAAACTTCCTTTCTGAGATTCCTGGAAAAACCACCGAGTGAAACCAAGACAAATGATTTCTCAAGCAGGTCGAGATATCTCTGAACGGTTTTATAGTCGAGGCCGAGCTGTTTGCCAAGTTCTACAGTAGAAACCTGGTTGCCGACCTGAAATGCCAACAGTTTTAATAAATCCATCACAACCTGAGACCGTTTGAGCAGCTGAAATTCAAGTATGTCTTTTATCAGGTAGGAGTTTTTTATCTCTGTGATGCGGTTTTCCTTTTCACTCTTGCTTTTCGAGATGGACACTTCAGGGTAGGAGCCATAAATGAGCAGATCCTCTAAACGCCGGCCCGCTTCATAGGATGTACTGTTCCGGGCGATTTCCTGAAATGACAGCGGGTAGAGCGTTACCACGTTCTTTCGACCTGTGAGCGGCTCTTCGGTGGTATTTGCCAGATCAAACGATGAGGAGCCGGTCACGAGTACAAATTTTTCCGGAAAATGATCCACAACCAGCTTCAATGCTGTTCCAATATTTTCAATTTTTTGGGCCTCATCAATTACCAACAGATCCAGATCATCTACAATGCTCTGAATAACCGGGAGCTCACATTTGCCAAAGTCAGCCGAAAAAGCAAGATCGTCGCCCGTGAAGTATGCGTGCTTGAGAGACGTTTCAGCAAGTAGCTGTTTAACAAGAGTTGTTTTACCAACCTGCCTGGCACCGTAAATTATCAACACCTTTCCTTGCTGGAGATGGTTTGACAAATTTATTGACCTGTGATACATGTTTTTCATTGTTAAATTTATCGAACTCCTTCAATTCATACAAATTAAAGGAGTATAAAACCTTCAATTAATATTAATTAAAGGATTACTGATCCTCTAATTTATTGAAACTGGAGGATCGGGTATAGCTTATTCCCGGCTAAAGTTGTTTATTTCGGTAATAAATATAGGCTGTTCACCTACATCACTATAGCTATGAAATGAACTCAGGTCTATAATATCAGAAAAGATGAAGGAGGGCTATGAACTGAATGAAAATTCCTTCATTGCTGAGTAGGCCAATATCCTGGAGTTTTAGGCAACCGGCGATTTTTGGGTTGAAATGGAAAGTATTATTTTATGAATTCAGAGGAATAATCTAAAGAGAAGAACAGGTTGAAAAAATTTAACGAAGTGCATCCTGATCAAAAGTAAAAACAGTTAATTAATATAAACAGGGGATAAATTTATGAGCACTTTACTCACAGTTTTAATGCAGACTCGGGAGCACCATCCAATGATGGACGGCTGGGGAGGAACCGGCTGGTGGATATTGATGATTCTTTTTTGGGCCTTGATAATAGCTCTAATCATCACAGTAATCTGGTTTCTGGTGAAAAAAGGAGGAGATACTGGAGGGCGATCTTCAAAAGAGACTCCAAGAGAAATTCTTGATCAAAGATATGCCCGTGGTGAAATTGATGATGATGAGTATCGCCGAAGGAAAAAAGAGTTGCAAGATCGTTAAACAAGGTGTCGGAGTATTTAATGACCGTAAAAATCCTTTCACGGGACCATTGTCAATATATTACCCGGGTTTTCGGGCATCAATAAAACGGAAGATCCCGTTTGACGAGAGCTCTTTCACGCTATAAATTTCCCAACCGGCCTTTTCAACATTAGCCACTGTGTTCCTGGCAATATGTACTCCGGCTATGTAGTGAATGGGGGTGTCAAGTTTCTTCATAATCCAGGCTAAAGATGGCTTTTTTGAAAGCATATGCTCCAGTAAATGTAAAGAGCCCCCGGGTTTGGTAACGCGAAGTGCTTCTTGCAGCCCTTTTACCGGGTCGGGGATAGAACAGAAGGCAAAAGTGGCAACCGCGCTGTCAAAGATGTTGTCATTAAATCCAAGCTGTTGTGCATCCATCTCCTTTAGGCTGACCTGGTCAATGTTATTTTTCTCAACATGGTTGCGGGCTCGTTTCAGCATTTTAGGTGATATGTCAATGCCGGTAACTTCGATATCATCAGGATAGTAAGGGATATTTTTGCCGGTACCGATGGCAATCTCCAGAACTTTAGGCCCCTCTGCTTTTTTCCAGATTTCCGGCCTCCATTTTCTAAACCAAAGCTTCTCCATGGGCCACTCGGCAAGGTCATAGATGGGGGCGGCCAGGTCGTACCGGCTTTTGGTGTGTTTGGTGTTGTTGTATGCCATGGCTGTAAATACGCAAGATTTTTAGACAGAGAATTCAATCAGCTTGATAAAAGTGCCATTTAAAATACTTGTCTATTTCTATAGAAGAACAATCTACCCTGCCACTTAAATTTTTTAAAAAGGCACTAAAGTTACTTTAATACATAAAAATCTCATATATGTGGAAGAATAAGCCCAATCCTGAAAAAATTTCCCGATTGATTACGGCCTCGCCTTTATTGCAGTCATTTTACCCACTCTTTTGCCTGTGCCTTTTGTTCAAAACTGAAGAATTTGATATCTGGCGTCATGGGTTTATCGGCCACCTTGGCCATTGTATCTAACCATTTCTGATCGCTTACAATCGCGCATTTACCCAATTTGTTGTAATTGGGAATGTTTTTAAGTTCTTCCCATATGGCCTTTGGGCTGAGCAATTCAAGTTCGTAAACTTCACAATATAGATTTGGCCTGTTGTAATCTTTTAGTGTTTTTTCTAAAACAGGAATAAATATTTCATAATCTTGCTCAGTTATTTTCCCTTTTACTTTTGCAGCGATTAAATCTCCCTGTGTCTCCTCTAGTATCTCAATCATGATTTTTTTATTTAGATGTGAAAACTTTACTTAAGATGTCTTTGTATGAGGTATTATATCATTGATTATCAATAAAATAACCGCTGTTATTTCACCTGAAAATGAAGCAAATGTCATACGTTCTCATAACTTAAATATAAGACAACTCCAGTAATTACTAAAAGCGCTAATCCTCCCAATTCTACATCTGAAGATCTTCGGGAAAGTAATAACCAGATTTTTCAATCTCATTTTCCTACAGCCAGCCATCTTTAAATCCGGCTCGCAAGAGGCCGTTCTTGATATATTGGCAATCCCGCATAAGCTTCCAGATCAGTCCTGTCCGGTAGTTTTCGCACATCAGGACTATCGGACCCAGGTTAATTCCAAAATGATAGGGAGAAATCCAAACGTCATCTTCCTCACCCGAAAAGCTGAGGTTAAAACTGGACTTCATGCAATATTTACCTGTTATTTGTGGATAGATATCCTTAAAATTTTTTATAGTCGGCAGAACGATCTCCGGTGCAAAGGGAAGAGAAGTGACTGCAGCCCATGGGGCAACGGTTCCGTCATCGGGGCCAAAAGGAGCTCCTCTTGCGGTATAATCGAAAAAAGATTGTTTTCTCCCGTTGAAATTTCTTGTTGTCCAGCCGGGGCCGTCGCTCGCCGTCAAACCCCAGAAATTTTCTCCATAACCTTCAAATTCCTTGGGATTTTTGATCGCATACTGCTGCTGCACATAGGTTGCACGGCGACTGTTTTCAAAGTAATCGATCCCTTTTTCCCGGGTATAGGCATCCTGTATATCCCGGTAATCTATCCATATATGCGAATACTGGTGAATAAAAAGGGGGTTGGCAAAGATATACTCATGTCCGTAGATTTTCTTCCACTTATATGTAGAACACCACGCACTGTAGCTTTCCGGCGGAATAGGGAAAGAAGGGGAGCCCAGTGCAAGAACGTACATGAGGCTTGCCTCATCGTATCCTTCCCAACGGTAACGTAAAAAACCAGTGGCCGGCTTCCATCCATGGGTTACGGTTGCGCCTCCATTGCAAGCCCATTTCCAGTCAGCACGGCGATAGATCTCATCTGCCAGAGTGCGGATTTCATGTTCGTCCTCATTCTCGCGGTCGAAATAGACTGCGGCAGTGAGCATGCCGGCCAGCAGAAAACCTGTGTCAACGGTAGAAAGTTCAGAACGGCCGTTGCGCCGGCCCGACTCCATATCCAGGAAATGATAGTAGAAGCCTTTATATCCGCTGTCATCGGATGCCGTTCCCCGGGGGCAGTTATAAAAAAACCGCAACACGTTAAGCGTCCGCTCAATCGCATCGGCTCTTGTCATCCAGCCGCGTTCAACTCCTGTTATGTAGACGGGAAGAGCAAAACCTACTGATGCAATACTCGCCGGGGTGCCCGGCTGTGAGTTGTCTGCAACAAGGCCGTTATCGGGATTGACTTCATGCAGAAAATATTCAAAAGCCTCCCGCTGTAATTTATCTATTCTTTCTTCACCAAAATTCGATGGGCCTGCATGTTCCATATCATTGGATTCAGGAGTTAAACAAACCTGTTAATGTTATGATATGCATTAACTCATTTACTTTCAAAATGACGTTTTCCTGAATGGTTAGGGAAAGTTTCTTTTTCATAAATACACATATTTTATAAACTATACGTGTTAACTCTGACTTTGTTAACTGACTTTAGCTCAGTTTCCGGCTTTTACTGAATCACCACTTTTATTCATCCATACTTAGCTTCGCCATTTTTTCACCCATCTGCACGGCAGGGATTGAAACAGGATTGCCCCCGGCATTGCGGATCAGCTCATCTTCCCTTTCATTATTGGTAAGAACCCGGATGGTTCCACGGAAGTTTTTCTT
>SKRK01000005.1 GCA_007118525.1 Balneolaceae bacterium | reverse complement strand
GTAGGAACGCCTGGTGCTTCAGGGGCAGTATCTCATCTTAAAGAACTGTGGTATCTCCTGAACCCACCGCCGTCGTTAAGGCAGCAACCCGGCAAACAAGAGGAACCTCTCAACGGTATAGTTTCCTGAGATAAAGCCCGGTTACAACAATGCCGGCAACCAAAATGAGTCCCTTCGCCAGAAGCACCGCTCCGTTCAGGGCCTCTGTAAGCCACGGCTCGGCAAAAACCAATCCTGCCACTACCGCCATCAGCCCAAAGCTCTCCGGCAGCCGATACGGTACATCCATCACTCTTTTACTGAAAAGGCCCAGTGTAGTTGCCATAGCTCCGTAGCTGAGCAGGGTGGCAACCGCAGATCCTATCATACCGTAGACCGGAATCAGCAACAGGTTGGCAATAATCGTAATGAACGCACCTAACAGAGTGATTTTATAAAACACCCGTGTCTTCTCTTTAATAAACACGCCTGATGAAAAATTGATATACCACCCGTGAAACCAGTAGGCTAACAGCAGAAACGGTACAATTTCAAGGCCGTCCCAGTAATTGCTGTCGATAAGTGTAGCGTTTGTACCCGGAATCGCTATGGCTACTATTTGCTCTTTGAACAGAGCAACTCCTATAAAAAGAATCGCGGAAAAAGCATTGTACCAGATAAAAGCATGGCCGAACAATTCACGAGAGTCTCCATCTTTTGCATGTCGCATAAAGAACGGCTGCCAGGCCATGCGATACATCTGTACGAGAAGAAGCATAAAAACTGCAAGTTTGTAGCAGGCGTTATAAATCCCAACAATATCTTCAGGCGTGGTATCCGGGCCATACAGCCTTTCTGCGTTGGCGGGATCCATATTGTTGAGCAGAAAACGGTCGAGCATCTCGTTGATCACAAAGCCGATGCCGGAGGGAACAAAAGGCCAGCCAAACTCAAATGCCGTTTTCATCCACTGTTTACTGAAAGAGCCCTTCAGCAGATCGGCCGTGGCAATCCAAACCAGGAGTGTCATCACAAATGAACCTGCCAGGTTTGCCAGGAATACCGCCTCAATTCCGAAGCCCAGGCCCAGTATCAGGTAGAAATTAAGGGCAAGGTTAATCAGCACGTTCAGGGTTTTGAGCCCGGCAAACAGATAGGCCCGGCGGGTAAGTCGCAGCTCGGCCATCGGCACAATTGAGAGCGTATCAAACCATAGAATACCGAGCATAACCAGAAAGATGGCAGATGTTTCCGGCTGCAGATTCAATATCGGCAGCAGCCACGGCATGGATGCATAGAGGGCAATACAGAGAAGGGATGCAAACAGCAGCAATCCCGCCTGCAGGGTTTTAAAAACATGCGGTGCGTCATTCCGGTTCTCTGCATAGCGCAGATAGGCCGACTCCATGCCAAAGGTAAAGAGCACGTTTAAGAATGCGATGCCCGCGTACACAAGGCCAATCACACCGTACTGGGCCGTGTTGAACACACCGGTATGGAGCGGCACCAACAGGTAGTTGATAAACCGTGCCAGCACACTGCTTATGCCGTATATGAGCGTATCGGAAAAGAGTTCCTGTAGCTTTTTCAATGGGCTAATTTGACAATGAGAAATCCTGCAGAGCTGACACTCCGGGATAAATGATCGACCAATTGTTCACGCCTTTACAGGGAGATATTTGCAGGTTAAGCATGGTAGAAAGTTAATTATCGGCCGCTAATTTCAGCGCTGCCTCTACTCCCAAAAGATAGCTGTTTTTGCCAAAACCGGTAATGATCCCATTCATCGCCTTCCCGGTTATTGACCTTTCGCGAAACTCCTCCCTGGCGTGAATATTAGAGAGATGTACTTCCACTTTCGGAATTTTTAAAAGTTCCAGGGCATCGTGAATGGCTACGGATGAGTGCGTATAGCCGCCCCAATTGGCTACAATGGCGTTCACTGTACCGCCGCGGGCAGAGTGAATTGCATCCACGAGATCCCCCTCATGGTTGCTCTGGATAAAGATGAAATCGACCTCCTGAAATGAGTCTCTTACCAGCTTTTCGATATCGGACAGTGTATCCGAGCCATATGTATTTGAATCGCGTTCACCCAGCAGGTTCAGGTTGGGCCCGTTTAAAATCATAATCTTCATAAAATAACCTCTTTAGCGATAGCTGCAGAGATCTCTTCCATTCTGGACTTGCTTACTTTTACTTTATTTCTGAGGGCAACCTCCTGGGTATTCTTATAGATCGGTATCAGGTGAATGTGAGCGTGAGGCACTTCCCGTCCATCAACCACAACCCCGGTTCGGATCGGTTTCAAAGCCCGGTCGACCGCTCCGGCAACTTTTTTTGCAAAACTCATGGTTTCTGAGAACAGGTCATCCGGCAGGTCAAAAACATAATCGATCTCTTTTTTAGGCACAACCAGCGTATGGCCTTCAGCAATCGGGTTGATATCGAGAAATGCAATATGCGATTCGGACTCGGCTACTTTATAACTGGGAATATCCCCTTTGATAATTTTTGTAAAAATAG
Source organism: Balneolaceae bacterium (assembly GCA_007118525.1). Lineage (GTDB taxonomy): Bacteria > Bacteroidota > Rhodothermia > Balneolales > Balneolaceae > Rhodohalobacter. The sequence goes on along the minus strand of SKRK01000005.1, from coordinate 2,846 downwards.
AAGACATATTGAAATTATTTAAACAACTTAAACTAAAATTGAAATTTTGGTGTTATATATATAAATGTAATAATATCTAAACAGAATGTAACACATTGTACATACTCTTTAAAAATCTACCTAGAGGTAAAAACTTATTTTTAAAAAAATGAACCGGCTCAGTTTGATTTTCAATACTACAAAGCCTTATCTTTGCAGTCTTGATATGAATTGAATCGGTAGCTCAGCTGGTAGAGCAGCGGCCTTTTAAGCCGCGGGTCGTGGGTTCGAGCCCCACCCGATTCACGATTCAAGTTGTGTTGAGTTTTAAAAATTTTTTATGAATCTCTCTTGATTAACCCTTATCGGCTGATACCCGGTAGGGGTTATTTTTTTTGTACCCCTCTCTAAGCACCTGCTCAAACATCAACTATCCCCGCACGAGCTGTCTTTTCAATTACACTGAACAGATATAAAATTGCAGCACAATAAACTCCTATTTTAAATCTCTGTTTTGTTAATGCGCTATATTTGAAGTAATTTCTAAAAAATTATCATCGCACAATAATGAATACTGATTATCTGAACCCTTTGCGCTGGAAAAGATCTTTCCTGATATCGGCTTTGGTAGCCTTTATCGCTGTTTGGTTTATATTTATCGATACCTACAGCCTGTTAACCAAGTTTCAGCTTGAATCACGAAAATCCGATCTGATTGAGCGAACTGAGGAGTACAAGGAACGCACGACCGAACTTGAGCAAAAAATTGAAGAACTGGAGAGTAATCCCGACCTGCTTGAGAAAATTGCCAGAGAAGAGTATGGCATGCGAAAACCGGGCGAGACAGTCTATAGAATTAAATCTCCGAAATAGACCCTTTCCGGTTACGCTTTGCTTATTTTTCACTATTTTCGATCTTCTATTAATTAACAGCTTCGCAAATGGTATCAATAGGTATTGACTTAGGCGGTACAAACATTAAAGCCGCTCTTGTTGACAAAAAGAAGGGATTTATACACAGTATTTCTATTCCAACTCATGCAGATTTAGGCAAAGAGCACGTGTTCGACCGAATTGCACTTGCCGTAAAAGAGCTGCTTGAAGAGCAAAGCATTACCCCTATTGGTATTGGAATGGGGTTACCCGGAATGGTCAGTTTAGACCGACAAACTGTTAAAAACCCACCCAACTTACCCGGCTGGAAAGTTGAAAATGTGTCGAAAGAGATTGAAAAGCGTACGGGCTTAAACTGTGTAATAGAGAACGATGCCAATCTTGCCGCTCTTGGTTCTGCACGCTATGGCGCAGGAAAAAAAATGGAAAGCTTCATCATGATTACTCTCGGCACCGGCGTTGGTGGCGGCATCATTTACAAGAACAAAATCTACCGGGGAACTTCCGGAATGGCAGGTGAACTGGGGCATGTAATTATTAACTACCATGGACCGTTGTCTAACAGTAATACACGTGGTGGTATTGAGGCATATTTGGGCCAGCGGTTTCTAAGCAGGTTCGCCGCAGATACAATTCGTCAACATAGCGATAACCCTCTTTATAAAAAATTTCACAAGAACTTCGAAAGTCTGGAACCTGTAGATCTTCATAATGCTGCTGAAAATGGCAACAGCCTGGCCGCTGATATTTTGCGGCAAGCCGGTGAAAAACTTGGATATGCAATCGTTAATTACGTCCATATTCTCGACATCCGAAAGATTGTGGTAAGCGGAGGAGTAGCCAAGGCCGGGAAATGGATTTTTGAACCGGCATATGAAACCGCCTCAAAATATTTGATGCCACCGTTCCGTGAAGATTTCGAAATAGTCTATGAATCACTAGGAAATGAAGCAGCGCTTCTCGGAGCAGCCAGTCTTGCCTTTGAGGAGTTACGCTGATTAAGTTTCATGCATGCAAATCAACCTCTCAACAAATACCCTTATCAGGCTTGTAAGTTCTGTCATACTCTTGTTTTTGTTAGGGGCCGGTTCACTGAATGCGCAGGCTGTGGCCGATACGCTTCAAATAGCACGTCCCGATACAATACCACAGCAGACTGATGTAGCCAGGCCAGATACCCTGCCTCAACCTCAGCAGTTTCAGTCTGCCAGGCCCGACACTCTGCCTCCGTCACAAGTTCCGCCTGAAGCTGAACAAAGGGCAACTTCACAGGTACCTCAAACGCGCGAAGCCGGAAGGCAGGCAACTCCGGATGCAGTCAATTTTCAGGCCCGCGACTCCATTACGTTTGATTTCAGAGATCAGCGGTTTGTACAACTCTATGGCTCAGGAAATGTAAAACACACAAGCGGTGAGTTGAGTGCGGGTACAATTGAACTAGATTTGAACAAAAATCAAATTCAGGCAAGAACACTTACACCGGCTGATACACTCTCATACCCGGTACTTCGCCAGAGAGATAAAGACCTGCGCAGTACCCGAATTCTTTTCAATTATGAAACAGAAAAGGGAAAATTTGAATCGGCAGAAATGCAGGTAGACGATGGATATCTGATTGGAACCAAGGTTAAAAATGTATCCAGAAATGAAGTATTTATTGAGGATGGAATCTATTCAACCTGTCCTCCCGATCACATGTACTATTACATTCAAGCACAGCGTATGAAAGTGGTTGATGAGGAGGAGATTTTCTTTACCAATGCGCGCCTTTTTATCCTGGATATTCCATACCCTCTCGTTTTTCCTTTTGGATATGTACCCGCCGGAATAGAAACCAGGCGTTCGGGACTGCTTGAACCCACGTATGTTTTCCAGAACACATCAACCAGGGGGATTGGTGTACAGAATTTGGGCTGGTTTCAATATTTTAACGATTATTTTACCGGACAGACCTCATTTGATCTCTTTACATC
>SKRK01000317.1 GCA_007118525.1 Balneolaceae bacterium | reverse complement strand
TCAAAAGCGGGAGCCAATATAATTTCAGTAAATATTTCATCAATCGCTTTGGCGGTATCCATGTCGAGGGTTTGATTGACGATAACAATGCCACCGAATGGCGAAACTTTATCGGTCTCAAATGCTTTGTAATATGATTCAGCCAGCGTTCCGGCACTGGCCACACCGCAGGGTACCGTGTGCTTGAAGATAGCTGTAGTAGGCTCATCCTCTTTAAATTCGGAGATGAGCTGAAGGGCGCTGTCGATATCGAGGTAGTTGTTGTAGCTGAGCTCCTTCCCGTGAAAACAGTCAATAAATTTGGCCTGTTCTCCATAAACGGCCGCTTTTTGATGTGGATTCTCTCCATATCGCAGCCCGGCCGATTTAGGCAGGGAGAGCGTTAGCTGTTCCGGCAGTTCGTTCTCTTCGAGTTTATTAAAATAGCTGCTGATGGCAGCATCATAATCTGCCGTATGCTGAAATGCGACACGGGCAAGTGATTGTCTCATGGAGAAGGGGATACTCTTGCTGCTGTTAAGCTCTTCGGCAAACCTCTTATATTGCCCGGGATGGGTGAGGATGCAAACGTGAGCGAAATTTTTTGCCGCTGCCCGAATCATTGTAGGGCCGCCGATATCGATATTTTCTGTGGCAAGAGCCGGGGTGATCCCTTCACGGGCGATGGTGTCTTTAAAGGGGTAAAGATTCACCACAACCAGTTCAATCGGGTCGATGTTTAATCTATTCAACTCATCATTATCGGGCTTGTGGCTGGTTCGTGCCAGAATTCCGCCATGAATAAGCGGGTGAAGTGTTTTTACCCGCCCATCGAGGCACTCGGGGAATTCTGTAATCTCGCTTACATCTCTGACCGGAATACCGGCATCGCGGATAGCTGCAGCAGTACCACCGGTACTGATCAGTTCAACGCCGGATTCATGAAGATTTTTAGCAAGTTCGGTTATACCGGTTTTATCGGAAACCGAAAGCAGTGCGCGTTTGATGGGCAGTGGATTGGTTGGGAGAGAAGATAGCGGTTTGAGTGCCACAGAAATCAGGTTCGATTTGAGGTTAATAGTTCTGAGATAACAGAAGGAAGCAATTTGTGCTCTTCTGCCAGTATGCGTTTTGCAAGAGTTTCGGGCGTGTCGGAGTCTCGTACCGGCACTTTCACCTGCCGGATGATATCCCCTTTATCGTAGAGTTCGTTAACAAAATGGACCGTGCAGCCCGATTCAGATTCGCCGTCTTCCAAAACAGCCCGGTGCACATGTTCACCATAGAAACCTTTGCCGCCATATTTGGGAAGCAGGGAAGGGTGAATGTTTATGATTTGATTGCTGAATGCCTCTACAACTTCAGTTGGAATTTTTCTAAGATAACCTGCCAGAACAATCAGGTCGGGATTCCAATGGGTGAGTTGTGCCATGAGATTTTCAGTGTAATCTTGATCCGATGGGTTTTCAAGAACTGCCACCGGTATGTTATGATCCCGAGCCCTTTTTACAGCACCAATCTGAGGTTTACTTGCAATAAGCCCGGCTATACGTGCTTTAATGTCGCCACGGTTTACTGCATCAATAATTGCCTGGAAGTTGCTTCCGGAGCCGGAAGCCAGAACCACGATTTTTTTCACACTGCCGGATTATTACTGAAATTAATTCGCGGGAAATATAGGTAAAAGCTGGTTGATTATTTACCCGTATTTGAAAGAGTTGGCGGGGGATGATCGACAGTTAATTGCTCAGGCTGCGAATCGGAGTTCCTGAAAACGTAGTAGTTATTAAAACTCCAGGTAATCTGGTTGATGGTGATCTTAATAATCGTAGCAATTGGAATGGCAACAAGCATCCCTAAAATTCCGGCAGTTTGAGCCCCGATTAAAATGATGAAGAGAATAGCAACCGGGTGCATATCGGCAGATTTAGAGAAGATGAGCGGTTGCAGTATCGCATTGTCGAGTATCTGAGCAAAAAGTACCGCCAGAATTGCGGGTACCACCAGTGAGAAATCGCCGGTTTCAATAATAGCAATTACTATCGACAGGATATATCCGATGATGGGGCCAAAATAGGGGATGGAGTTTGCCACACCGATTGTAATACCCACAGAAGCGGCGTTGTTGAGTCCGGCAACCGATAACGCTACCCACGACGCGATACCTACAATGGTACACTGTATAACCACACTTCTGAAGTAGTAGCCGAGCCGGGTTTCGATTTTATCAATAAGGCTGAGCGTGGTTTCAAAGTACTTGTTGGGTACCAGCTGCAGGAAGTCGCGCCGGATCTTATGGCCGTCTTTCAAAAAGAAGAATGTGGCAAAAGGGATGACCAGGAATGCGGCAAAGAGGTTGGTAAAGATTCCGATCAGATCGCCTACAATGTCTGAAAATTTATCTACATCGAAGAAACCCTCGGCGAGAATTGTAATGTTCTCCCTGAGGTAACCGGAAGGAATAAACTCAAAATTGGTACGGACCTGGTCTTCTATCTGATCTGCCACAAAAATCAGCGTTTCAATGTTTAACTGGCGGGTCAGCGAAGCCATCTGATTGGCCAGGATGGGTATGAGGCTGTTCGAAATCCAAACGATGACAAGTATCACAGATGCCAGGGTAACGGAAATGGCCAGGGTTCGATTTACCCCGGCGGCCTGCATGCGGTTAACAATAGGATCTAACAGGTAGCTCAGGAGCATTGCAATAATGGCGTAGGCTAACAGATTGCTGAAATTGTATGCAATCAGGCCGATCACAAAAATGGCGAGAAGAAATATCCCCAGTTTTAGAATTTTATCCAGTGTCAGATTTTTAAACATCGAATTCTTTAGATATTAGATCGGTTGCCTTGCTGACGTCACTTCCAATATAGCCTTTACCGGTAAGGTATCTATACATCTTCTGTTTACGCTTAATGGGATCAGCCTCCCTTAAAAAGTGATTTCTTCGTTTGCGAAGTAAATCTACACAAATCTGAGTTTGCTCCAAATCCTCAGAAAGGTTTTGAACCACTTTTTCAACAACATGTTTGGATATTCCTTTTTTATAGAGTGCATTCTGGATTTTGTTCGGGCCCCACTTCTTAAATTCAGCTTTATCCCAGGAGAACTTTCGGGCAAATACCTCATCATTCAGCAGGCCCTTTCTATCAAACTCTTCAAGAACTGAGTTGACCAGCTGATCATCAAACCCCTTTTTAAGGGCTTTCTGTTTTAATTCGAACGCAGCGTGATCGCGGCCCCCTAAATACCTGTAAAAGGAGTCCTTTACAGCTTGATACTCTTCAGAATACTGAATGTTGTTGAAGAGTTCGTGTGTGAGTTCAGTTCCTTTTTGGATAGAAAAATCGATGAGGGTTTTCGATGATACCCCGATCAAGAACTGATCTTCGTGAAAAAGTGAGAATCGATCATTTCTCTTCTTCTGAACAGAGATTGAGGTGATCGTGAGCGGGAGCTGATCCTCAATTGAATTAGAATTTGATGATGGATTGCGGGGTATCATCTAACGATGAGAAGTTAATAGTTGGTTCGAAATACAAGTTCTGATTATTGTCGGTAGAGGTATGGTATTAATTTTAAAGTGCTACAATTCACTAAACGAAAATGGAAGCCAAGTGGCTTCCATTTCGTGATTTCCGAACGATTTTGTGGTTTAGAATCAGATGCTGTTGATTACACAGGTTTCCGTGCAGCGGTCGTTTATTCATTTTCAAAACCGCTTTAATCAACGCTGCCATGCCGGACTGTTTTCGTGCTGATTATTCAGCTTCAACGGGTTCTGCCTTGTTCGCTTTTTTCTCACTTTTTTCCGGCTCAGGTTCAACCGGCATCAGTTTATCGCGAACAATAACTTCAATCTTTTTGGTAAGCTCCTCATCCTCTTCGAGAAACTGAATGGCGGCATCGGTTCCCTGGCCGATGGGCTCGCCATCGTAGCGGTACCAGCTGCCTCGTTTTTCGATGATGTCATATTCTACGGCCAGATCGAGGATTTCAGAAACGCGCGAGATCCCTTTGCCATACAGGATGTTAAACTCAACCACTTTGAAAGGAGGAGCTACTTTGTTTTTTACAATCTTAACCTTGGTTCTGTTACCCAATACTTCATCTCCTTTTTTGATGGCGCCGATTCTTCGAATATCGATACGAACGGAGGAGTAAAACTTCAGGGCCCGGCCACCGGTAGTTGTTTCCGGATTTCCAAACATAACACCAATTTTTTCACGCACCTGATTGATGAAAATACATGAGGTACGGGTTTTACTTACAATACCGGTAATCTTTCGAAGTGCCTGCGACATCAATCGTGCCTGTAAACCCATGTGTGAGTCGCCCATTTCGCCTTCAAGCTCAGCGCGTGGCACAAGCGCAGCCACCGAATCGATTACAATCACATCGAGAGCTCCTGAGCGGATCAGTGTCTCCGTAATTTCCAGCGCCTGTTCGCCGCTGTCGGGTTGTGACACAAGCAGCTCGTCGGTATTAATACCCAGAGCCCGGGCATATTTCGGATCAAATGCGTGTTCTGCATCAATAAAAGCGGCATACCCGCCGGTTTTTTGAGCCTGTGCTATCACCTGCAGGGCCAGGGTGGTTTTACCACTAGCTTCAGGACCGTAAATTTCCGTTACCCTGCCGCGGGGGATGCCTCCCACTCCAAGGGCATAATCAATCATAATAGAGCCGGTGGATATTTTGGCAATCTGGTCTGTTGCGGAATCGCCCAATCGCATAACAGTTCCCTTGCCATGCTGTTTTTCGATTTGCCCTAATGCTATATCTATGGATTTAAGTCGGTCGTCTTTTGAAGCTGCCATGATTGTTTATTTGATTGATTGGATAAATTTGTTTCAGGATGATAGTGCCGGGGTGTGTCAGCTGTGTGTCACCCCTTGAACAAGGGATTCGAAAAAGAATGAGTATATGTTCAATATATGTATGATACTAAATCGCCCGGTTCTATACAGAATTATTTTCAATTATAAATCAGGACGAATCTCTGTGCCCCAAAGTAAACAAATTCAGGAAGAATGAGTACTTGTTATCCAACCGGAATTCAGCAAAGAACCGTTCACCGTATACAGTCATATCTTCATTCTGTTCTCGAACTGTTACTGCTTAGTAACCTCGGAGCTGTATAAATATGAACCGGAAATCTGAAATTCCTTACAAAAATTTATAAAAAAGAGAGTACAAGTGCGATATAATGCCGTCTGAAACGTTAAAGTTCAAAATAATCTGAAACAATACTTGAAAATAAACTCCTGAATATTAAATTAGAGATATAGTTTGAAGTAACACATATGGCTTTTGTGGCCGGGAGAAGGAAATGTTATGAGAGTTGCTCAGTTTTTGGTTCTTATCTTTAGTATCGCATGTTTTGCAGG
>SKRK01000301.1 GCA_007118525.1 Balneolaceae bacterium | reverse complement strand
ATCAGGTTTATGAAAAACACCTTCTCAAAGACGCGCTTTACGAAAAGGATTGGGACATTGAAGTGGAGTACTTCAACAATGCTAAGGATGCACTTAAGCACCTAAAGAAAAATGCAGATGAGATCTTCCTTATCATTTCTGATATGAACATGCCGGGTATGAGCGGTATGGATTTTAAAAAGACAATTGACAGTGATGATTTTCTGCGACAAAAATCGATCCCCTTTATTTTTGTAAGCAATGATCCCGACAGAGAAAAAATGTTTGAGGCTTATCACTATCGCGTGCAAGGTTATTTTAGCAAACCTGATACAGTAGAGAAGCAGGCAGACATGCTGGAAATAATTGTTCAATATTGGATATCATGCTCGCATCCCATGAAAGATGACATCACAACAGAAAACCCCGAAAAATTTGCAAACTGACGGCTATCGTATTAACTCGCCTGATTTATGCAGTATTCACGGCCTCTCTGAATTGCATTGCTCAAAGGAATCACAAGGTCATCCTGAGTTACAGGTTTTATAAGGTAATCAACATAGTTAGTTTTACTGGCCCGAGCGATATTACGGCTGTCTGAGTAGCCCGAAATATAAATGATTGGCACATCTGTAAAAGTGCGAATCAGATAGCCGGTTTCAATACCATCGAACCCATCATCCAGAGAGACATCCATTAACACAATATCTGGATTATGATGTTTTATATTTTGGATGGCATCCTGGCCATTTGAAGCTTTTGCTAAAACTCTATATCCAAGCTTTTCAACTATTTTCCCCAATACAAGTGAAAGAAGATGATTGTCTTCAACAATGACTATAGTTCCTTTTAATTCTTCCGTTTCCATGGCCTTCAATTTTTTGATTCAGAAGTAAGACGATCGGAAAACACAGTGGTTACAAAGTTTCTTAACTATTTCTAATAACCTGAGTTCGAGATAAGGAATATGTTTCTAATAGTCCCCCTTCGAAGGGGGGAGAGTACGTCAGTTGGCGTAGGGACACTCCTTGATTAACTCTTATCTCGAACTCGGGTTTAAACTATTAACTGACAGTTAAAATCGATAGGTGTTACGGTCACTTAAGACACGATGCCGGTACTCTATTTTTTAGCTCAACAAAAAAAAGCCGGCAGCTTATTAAAAAGCTGCCGGCTTCTTGAATTCTTGTAGTTATTATCTGTCAGAGGCCTGCCCTGCTAGTCTGAAGCAAGATCTCTCATTGTTTCAGCCAGTTTGTTCATTTTATCGCTATTGGCTGAAGCGCCGGCCATAGTTGTGACCTCACCGGCAAGCTGATTCAACAGGCGGGACTTTTCAGAACCTCCCGTTCTTTCTGCCTGTGAGATTCCTCTTCTCAACATCTGAAGATTATCGAAATCCAGCTCCCTGTTTCTCTCGAGCTGATCGATGTAGGCGCGTGCCAATTCATAAGATGCCGGCCAGGTAAACTTAGGCTGCCCTTGTGGATTGAAATAATCCATGTTTACCGTTTTGGATGCCGCTATCTCATTTTCCGTTAGGAAATCACTCGGAACCAGTTCAAATATGTCGAGACCACGAGCAATTTCAGAGTTTATCAACACGCCGTTGTACCAGTAGATCGACCAGCTTCCGCCCACTTCCATGCGCTCACTGCTGATAGGGCCACGGTCGTGAAATGCGATCTCTATGGGATTTTTGGGATCCGTAAAATCAAACATGTTTATACCGCCCTGGTACCACGACTGCACCATTATATCACGGCCCGGAACAGGGATCATGGATCCGTTGTGAGCCACACAGTTTTCGGTACTTGTTTGTGGAGCATCCATTTTGAAATAACTTTGGAACTCCATCTTACCGTCAACTATAGAATAAATTGCATTTGCGCCCCACTCGTATGGATCGGTTTCACGACATTTAGGCTGTGTTCCTCCTCCCCATTCGTCGGTAAACAGCACAGTGGTCCCGTCGTTGTTAAATGTAGCTGAATGCCAGTATGCAAAGTTAGAATCAGCAACGGCATCGATTCTTACGGGATTAATGGGATCCGTGATATCAAGCAGCAGACCGTAACCTTCACAAGCGCCACCGGCAAGCCCAATTTCCGGATAGAGAGTAATATCATGACACTGGTTAGGCCCAACGTCCTGCCCGCGCCCGCGTGCAGCCATACGCTCATCCATCCACTCTCCGTATAGTTCATCTAAATTTTCTCTGAGAAGCGTACTGTCAGCTTCTGTCGGTTCACCTGAACCACCCCTCTCTTCTACTATTTGTTGCAGAAATCCGGCAACCATTCGGTCATTTAATATCTGTGGAGTATTGTTATATGTTGCAACAAACCGGCCTTGTTCAATCGCTCTGTCTACAACAGCCTGTTCTTCAGGGGCAAGACCGTGACGAGGTGGCGCGGTTAGGCCTTCAAAAATTCTCGGGGCATTCACTACAGCTGCATCCTGTGGATTTGCTAAAGGGACCTGTATAATTTCGATTCTGAAAAGTGCACTATCAGGGTCTTCATCAGGCATCGCGCCTACACATCCCGGAAGTTCATCTTCGGGACGAACAGGTGCGGAACCGGATACATATACAAAGATATTTTCGTCATCATTAGGATCCACCAGCACAGAGTGGGTGTGTGATCCCCGGCAGGTCTGTACGTTGGAGATATACTCGGGATTGTGGATATCAGAAATATCAAATATTCGTATTCCCCGAAGCCTCTCCTCACTTACAGTACTTTGCACACCTTCAGTTCCGCAGTCCAGGCGTCCGCCCAAACCTTCACCCGACACGAATAGAAGATCTCCATAGACTGAAACATCACTTTGTGATGCCGGGCACAAAAAGTCGACAGCCACTTCAGGATTAGTTGGATTTGAGATATCCCAAATTACAAATCCGTTATAGCTTCCCTGGATGGCGTAGTTGCCTTTAAAAGCCAGGTCAGTAGCCCAGGAGCCAATAAATTTTTCGGGGGGTGGTGTTGCGGAGAGTAAGCGTAAATTCCATATTGTCTCTTCGGCATCAAACAGTCCGGCGGCTAAACCAACACGAGGATCCGGAGTAGGCCTCTCTGCTTCTGCAAGCGGCATTATGGTTGATGTACTGCTTTGCTGCGGCATCATCTCTGTAGATGCGCAGCTGTACACGCCTACCAGCGCAGCAACTGTAAATAAGACTCCTGTAACTAACTTTTTCATACTTGTTTTTTTGTTGTTGTTTTGAGTTTCAAAAACCCGTTAAAGACAATTTTATTTCATAAAGCACTGTTTGAGCTGATTCGATACTATTTATTCCATCTGCTCAAGCATCAGTTTCATGCGTTCAATCTCTGTAATCTGCTCTGCATTTATGCCCGAGGCTAAATCAAAAGCTTCGCGGTCTAATGCGGCACCGTCCGAGCTAAAAAGCTGGTCTACCATAATAATGGCACCTTTGTGATGCTCAATCATAAATTTCAAAAAGGTTCTGTCGAACTCTCTCCCCTTTAAACCTGCAAGCTCTTCCAGCTGCTGCTGGGTAAGCATCCCCGGCATATCGTGGTGATGCCCCATACCCATATGATCATCACCGTGATCCATAGCATGGTCGTGGTGGTTCGCGGCGTCATGGTCATGATCGTGGTGCATTTCGGAATGATCCATTCCATCATCCTCCGCTTCTTCCATGTGTATCATCAGGTTCAATCCGTCGATATGTACTTCAGGAACGGGCTGTCCACGATCGCGCAGCCATTTCTGCATAGTGCCGATCTCATCATGCTGTGCATTGATAATGCGTGCCGCCAGAACTTGAATCGACCGGTCGGCCTCATTCTCAGGCGCCAGTCTCGACATAATCAACGCCTGGGCGTGGTGGGCAATCATATCGGTCATAAAATCGATATCAGCCTGCACAAAATTCATCCGTGAGCTGTCGATACGAGCCCAAAAGAGGGCCTCCATATCTGACCGATCCGGCTGCAGTTCAATAGATTCGGTGGTTCTGGTAGTTTCGCTGAGATGTTCAGTACCTGAACAGGCTATTGTTCCGAGTAAAAGTACAACTCCAAACAGTGCGGTTTTCAGAATAGAAGATAGATGCAGTATTTTCACGTCAAATACAGATATTGGATAATAATTTTGTTGACTTAGAATATATAATAATTCGCCCGATACAAAACAGACCGTTTAAAGAAAATATATTTTTACTTCAGTTTAACTGTTACTCTGTCAACATTACCCGATAAACGAAAAAAATGATCTTTAGTTGTTATCTTGTCACAAACTAATATCATGCCAAAGATAAAGTATAAGGTGATTAGAAAAGTCCCCTCTTTAATAAGGAGGGGAAAAGCTATAGCACTACATATCACTGACAATTTACACTTGACATGAAACTAACCCTTGGTCAAATAAGATCAACTCATGCTGAAATCATACATCGAAACCTTTCAACAGCTCTACAGCACACCCCGAAACGTAATCGACAGTTTTCTGCATGGCGGGGAAAACGGTGAAAGCCGGTTTATGCATCCCTTTAAGTTTATCATGATAGGGATGATTGCCGTGCTCCTGCTCAATACACTTCTGGTTGATTTCAGCTTTGAGCCCGATGCGGCCGGCCTTGTACCGGAAGAGGGAAACGAACAGATGCAGGAGATTGCAGAGTGGATCCAGGTGAGCAACGTGCGTGCGTCCACCCAGCTTCTTCCACTGGCCCTGGTAGTCATTTTTATCCCGATGCTTTCAATCGGCGGTCTGATTTTTTTGCGAAATGAGATGGAGGGATTCTACAGCAACCTGATCCTGAACAGCTATGCGGTGGGTGCTTCGATGATTGCACTTCTCCCTCTTATCCCGATTTGGATGTTTTTGGGTTATTCACTGACCGATCCTTTTGTGAACGCTACCCTGCCCGCTGTTTTGGTAGCGGGCGTGATGATCTGGATCTACCAGCTCTACCTGCGCCCTGCCGGAATCCTGGACTGGATCAGGCTTATCTCATCTTATGCTACCGGCTATATCTTTTTTGTGATCATGACCGGTTTTTTTGCCGGTGTGATTGGCTATATGATCTTTATGATTAATCGTATCATGGAGTTGGCAGGGGGTTGATTCAGGAGACTCGGTTGAGGGCTCCCATAAACAACTCCTCGATTATAATCCGGACGTTGATCAGCATCCGGGCTCGGGTTTTGGGTGGGTGGCCACCGAACACTTTCAAGGCGCAAGGTGCAGGATGCAAATTGTAGCAATATTGATAGCCCGACCCATCGGGAGCTCAAGATTAAAGTACAAGAGGAGGTCTCCTAAAAGGTTCGATTCAGACCAAGGCATCTAAATTGAAGGATATGCGATTTGCGATATCCAAAGTCCGATTTAACGATTGATAGTACAACCCGGTGTT
>SKRK01000132.1 GCA_007118525.1 Balneolaceae bacterium | reverse complement strand
GCCTATACAGGGTATGGGAGAATAGCCACTCTTGGCGAAGAAGTTGCTGAACCGAAAAGCACCATACCGAAGGCGATAATTCTTGCCATGATAATCATCGTGATCATTTATCTGGCTGTATCGCTTACTGCTCTGCAGGTTATGGGTGCCGAGGCTTTCGGACAGACGCTGGATGGCGAGGCCGCTCCGCTGATGGTGGTTGCACAGGTACTTTCGGTACCGTTGATTGGACCTGTTGTTACAATTGCTGCGATTACAGCCATGCTTGGCGTACTGCTAAACCTGATTCTTGGATTGTCGCGGGTGATGCTGGGTATGGCCCGAAGAAAAGATATCCCGAATTCAATTGCCCGAATCAATCCTGAAACACAGAGCCCTGCAGTTGCCGTCTGGATTACAGGCGCAATTATCGGGCTGCTTGTGTTGAGCGGTGATGTGGTCTTCACCTGGTCCTTCAGCGCCTTTACGGTTTTGATTTACTACTCTATTACCAATCTCTCCGCACTGTTAATGCCGGCGGATCTGCGCCTCTATCCCCGCTTTATTCCGGTAATGGGGTTGTTCGGTTGTCTATTCCTCGCCTTTTGGATCGACCCGAAAATTTTGCTTTTGGGGGTTGGGGTAATCGGGGTTGGGTTGGTTTGGCACTGGGTGGCGAGGTAACTCACTCCTTTTCGGACTCACCCCCTGTCCCCCTCTCTGCTCACTCCGTTCGCAAAGAGGGGGGACTTAAGAACACATTTCGAACTTATAATATAAAATCGATTTCTAAACCAATTCAAGAGTTCCCCCTCTATTCAAGACTGTAAGTACGCGTATAGCGGACGTAACAGTCGCAGAAGAGAGGGGGACAGGGGGTGAGTTAAAACCGAACCCTCACCCCTGCTTTAACCGCAGTTCCCGTGGTATTAAACCCATACACCTCCGTGAAATCTGTGTTGAACAAATTCTTCACATCGCCAAAGATGGTTATACCGTACTGCCGAAGATTGTATTCGGCATACAGATTTACCAGTGTATAGGCATCCAGGGCTACATCTTCGCGGGCAAAGTTGTTTTCCGGGTTGAAGAAAAGATCGGATCTCTCACCGTTATACTCACCATCTGCCCTTATATAGAGCTGATCGGTTACCCGTATACCAGCGTTTAAACCAAAACTATGTTTGGGCCTTCTGATCAGATTATCCTGTGTGATCTCATCACCCTGAGGGTTCACGGTGGTGATTTCACCATCCACAAAGTTATACCACGCACCTGCGGTTAAACGGCTGTTTACGATCCAGTCGGTGGTCAGCTCTATCCCGTAATCATCCTGACGATCCCGGTTGATGTATCCACGGTCAAACGTATATACGATCAGATCATCAATTTCACGGATAAAATATTGACCGGTTAATTTCAGGGACTGATCCAGAAGATACGTTTCAACTCCTGCATTCATATAGAGACTGCGCTGGGGATCCAGATCCGGATTTGCTCCAAAAGGGCCAAAAAGTTCATCAAGGGTTGGAGCCTTAAATCCGGTGCTTATGGATCCGAACAGTTTCACATTTCCGGTAATGTAGTAGGCCGGTGCAAAGCTGAATGTAGAGTTGTTGCCATATTCGGTGTGATTATTCAGCCTGTATCCCAGTTCAGCACTGAACCCACTCAGGTCTTTCAGATAGAATGTTGCATATGGGCTTATTATCTGGGCGTTTCTGTCTGATTCATCCACAACCGGAATTGTGAAATCCTGAAAGTTAACGCCTGCCAGTACCTGAAGCCTGTCTGTGAAGGAATAGCTTGACAGAAAATCCACATTATGGAAGCGCCCTTCAAACTTATTCTCACCAAACTGAGAGACAAACGCCCGTTCTGTACGGGTAAAGTTATACCCTCCATTCAGACGCAAATTGCCGTGAATCACTTCTGCCCGGATACCCGGGTTTAGCATATCGAGCAGATACTCGTTATCCGCATCCTGGAACGCCCCATCATCATACTCTCCCTCATTTCGTGCATAGTTCAGAAATGGAGAGAGGGTAATTCCTTCTGCCAGAGTCAGATCCACTTTGCCAAAAAATGAATCCAGGCTGTAACCGTCCGATCCAAACGTACCGGCACTCTCCGGATCGCGGGCCGCACTGAAACCATCACTTGATTCGCGGTTGTAGTTGATCGTATATCTGATGGAATTACCGGCCGATCCGCTCACGCCTGCGTTCCCGTTAAAGGTATTATACGAGCCATACGAGATCCTTCCGCTGCCGGTAATGGGCTCATCTCCCCCGCTTCGCGTTATCAGGTTTACAACCCCCGCAATAGCGTCTGTTCCATAGAGAGTCGACTGACTTCCCTTTATCACCTCTATACGCTCAAGGTTATTGGTTGGAAGCAGCCTGAGATCAAACAGGCCTCCCACTCCCGAGGGGTCACTGATCGGAAGGCCGTCAAGCAGAATCAGCGTATTTTGTGCTGCTGCTCCCTGCATGTAGAGAATGCGGGTATTGGAAGGTGCACCATATGAATCATTCACACGAATGCCACTCTGTTGGTTCAGAATCTGAGATATATCCCGGCCTGCGTTTCTTTCTAACTCCTGCCGGTCGATGATGATTACCGGTTTGGTGGTTTCGCGCTGTGAAAGCGGGATCTTGGAAGCTGTGATAACAATCCGGTCCAGTTCCAGTGAATCGCTTACTGCCGGCTCTGTAGTTTGTGCGTTTATAGTTGAGGTACACAGAAAAACCCCTGCCAGTATAGATATGATAAATTTGCTCATGGTTTAAATATAAATTTAGGTTAACCAATGAGCTTTCGAAAATGAAAAAAGATGGGTGTTGCTATCCGCATATCTTACATAGATAAAGGGGTAGTACATTCCCGGCCTTTCCTCCGAAAGCCTGAATTAATTGCAAATAGGCAGGTCTTCTGACTTACTCAGCTTTAGCAGCCTTCCCGCCCCGACCCGCCGTTTGGCGGTTGGAACAGTGGCAAAGAGATGCTAAAGTTTTTTATTTGAGCTTACAGCTACGGGGATAGTTCCGGATTCCCCGCCTCCATGTAAATTTATGGAAGGCAGGCCACCGGATTCCCTTTTCATCCTTACTCAGTTTTGATAACCATCGAAACTGAGCAGGAACCTAATGCAGCCCAATAGTAAGGTGATTGGGATTGGTTGTCAACTGGTAATAATTCCTTTACAAAGAAAATATATCTTGAAAAAGCACTTCATGAGTACCATGAACTGCAAGGATAACTTTTTGAATCTTTCTGTTTTTGCACTTAAAGGCTATCTTTTTACAATCATTACAGAACACTGATGAATCACAAACTGATTTTTCCAAAATAATCTGACACCACTTTCAAATCATAATTTAATACTCAAAATGATCCATCCATTTCTACAATCCATCGAAGATGAGCTAAGCCGAAATCCAATCGAACGTCATGAAGATCTTATCCAAAAAATAGCCGGATTCATTGTGGAAGAGAATAAGTCTGGTGAAAGGCCTAAACTTAATTTTATCTGCACCCACAATTCCCGTCGCAGCCAGTTTGCTCAAACCTGGTGCACTTTGGTTCAGGACTATCTTGATCTGGATGTTGCAGAGGCTTATTCAGGTGGAACTGAGGTTACGGCTTGCAACGAACGAACAGTAGCTGCCCTTGAGCGGGCCGGTTGTACCATTCAAAAAGATGGATCAAATAATCCGGTTTACACGGTAAGTTCGGATGATGTGGAGAGAGAGGTGAAACTGTGGTCTAAGGTATTTGATGATAAAAAGAATCCGGATGGCCGATTTGCAGCTATTATGACCTGTGATCACGCTGACCAAAACTGTCCGTTCATTCCGGGAGCAGCAATTCGGGTACCCCTCACTTATACCGATCCAAAATATGCCGATGATACAGAAAACGAGGAATCTGCTTATGATGCGACATGCCGGATCATTGCAACGGATATGCTCAGAACATTTCGGATTGTAAAGGAGTTAAAGAAGAACCTCAGTCAATCTTAAATATCTGTACTTTACAGCAAATATGATAGGTAGCCGAAAGGCTGAGATTGCATACCGTGCCATCCAAGCAGAAGTATAAACATATAGTTAAAAACATAACCACACGATGTCAGAACCCAAACCCCTCCTCGAAGAAGGAACCGAGCTGAACCTGCAATTTGATAAGCGGGGCGGAGTGCTCCCTGTTGCCGTTCAGGAGTCTTCTACTGGAAATGTACTAATGATTGCGTCCGTGAACCGGGAGGCCCTGGAATATTCATTAAAAAACAGGCAGGCAGCATTTTGGAGCACCAGCCGAAATGAACTTTGGATAAAAGGGCTTACGTCCGGTAACAGACTAATTCTTGATCAGGTACTTGTAGATTGTGACCAGGACGCACTGGTCTATAAAGTGACCCTGGAAGGCGAAGGAGTTTGCCACACCAAAAACCGTAATGATATACACAGAAAAGCCTGTTTTTACCGGTCCGTTGACTTCGGGTCAGGAATGTTAAAATTTGTTGCGAACAATGAAAATTAATGGTTTTTTTAAGGGGTAATAGTTTACTTTAGTACTAGTGTAATTTTAGTACATCTCTCTTTTATGGCACAACGCTCAAAAAATATTTTCGGTGAGCCTATCGAAACCTGTAGTGATGACCCTTTAACGGGGTTTTACAGGAATGGATGCTGCGACTCTCAGGTTGGAGATCCCGGCAAACATATGGTGTGTGCTATTATGACGGAGAAATTCCTAGCTTTTTCTAAATTGTGTGGCAATGATCTATCAACTCCAATGCCGCAATACAATTTCCCCGGATTAAAAGCCGGAGATCGATGGTGTATGTGCGCCAATCGCTGGAAAGAGGCCTATAACTCAGGAATGGCGCCTATGGTTGATCTTGAAGCAACCAATGAGCTGGCACTTGAAATTATCCCGATTGAAGCACTTCTTGAATTTGCCTGGCGCACACCGGTAAAAGAGAAAACATAGCAGCCGGTTCATTAAAACGAACAGCCCCCCTTACACGTTCTCTCACTTCACAATCTTACAACCTCTCCTGTTTTCACAGATTGATCACTTGCCAGTACAACGCTTACTGTGTGAACCACCTCCGTTAAATGATCCTTCAAATCAAGATCATTGTGTATACCATTAATAAAGCAGGTCTGTTCCAAATAGCAGAGTTCATCATGTCCCGGTTCTTCGGTAGTGTCAACGATATGTTGTTTTCTTGTCAGGTTTCCCTTCTCGTCAAGTTTGGAATAGTGAAGCAGAAGTTACTTTAAACTTGTATGCTCCTCGATATCGGCTGACAAACGGTTTCTGCTTTTTTCTCCACGGCTTACCAGTCATACTATCTCTACTTCATTCATCCTGTGATAGGCTCT
>SKRK01000099.1 GCA_007118525.1 Balneolaceae bacterium | reverse complement strand
ACAGGTTTCGAAGACATTTGATATGGAACTACTACATTTGTGTGGACACTACTTCCCAGAGGCTGTCACTCCAATTTCTCCATATCACCCGGAAGCAGATAAAGATCATCACTGAAGGGTACAAGATCCTGCGAGTCCATAATCATTTGATGATCATCCCACTTTTCAGCCAACCTGCTTGCAGCAAGCTGTCCACTTCCGGTTATTAACTCGAATGCCCTTGCCAAAAGGGGTTCACTTTCATCTCCAAGTTCCGGCATACTTCCCAAATAAGCAGAGCTGTATTCAATTATTCTGTTATTCGGTGAAGGGAAAAACCCATCGGGATAATCCTGATCCTCTACATTAAAAATTTTGAACACAATAGGCTGCATTGCTCGCAGGTGGTTCGGATTGGCTCCATTACTGCTGTTATAATTTGGAGGATTATCGTATACCGTAATTGAGCCTTCATCCTTGCCCCGGGTATCGTCGCCTATCAAGATCACCTCATCCAGATATGGCCGCAATCCATTCACAATTGTCTCGCTTGCCGATGCCGTGCGAAAACCGGTAAGAACATATAGTCTGCTCAGATTCAGCTGGTTCATCGCTATCACATCCGTGACCTCTCCATTTCCGTTATACAGCGGAACTTCATCAAAAATCGGAAAGGAAACATTCCTGTCAGACCTTTTCTGATTATAAATAAGTTTGGAAAAAACGTTGGTGTCATCCAGTCCGGAAATCATTCCTGCCAAAATTGCGCTGGTAATTAAAGCACCGCCTGAATTATAGCGCAGATCAAGCACCAGTTCATCAACATTCTCATTCAGTAATACTCCAAACGCATCATTCAGCTCCTCGTGGAAATTAAAGCGGAAAGCATTCAGCACGAGATAGCCTATCCTGACATTGTCCTTTTCAAAAACCAGTGGCGGGATAACAGGATTCTCCTGCAATACGACGGAAGTGATCGTATCAGTCTCCTCAATTTCCTGAAAATTATTATCCGGATCGGCCAGTGTAAGCACATAGCTTTCACTCTGCAAAAGTGAGGAGAAATTGTTCAAGGTAATGGTTGTTCCGTTAATCCGGGTAAAAACATCGCCCCGCTTAAGCCCTGCATCATCGGCAGGTGAATCGGGCACCACATACTGCACGTAACCAAAAACAGCATCTGAGTCCTGACTGATGCGAACCAACCCATATCGAAACCCAAACGATCTGGAAATACCCTGACGGGACTCCTGGAACTCTACATAATTTTCAATAAACCATGAGAAATCATCCTCTTGAGAGAAGATCAGATTGTTGAACAGAGACTGCTCGTTTTGAAATCCATTCAGGAATGAAAAGAAGGATTCTTCGTCGGTAAACCGGTTATCCGCCAGATCGGGAACACTGCTTTGCCAGAAATACCAGTGGTTTAAACCGTTCCACACAAACTGTTTCTCTTCTGAGGCTTCAGTAACCTGGTCAGAGCTTGTATCACAAGCATTTACAGAAAACAGGATGAGGAGCGCGTATAAATAATATCTTTTCATAAATTTTACCGTGTATTTAAGGCAGCCTGATTTTATAACTAAACCGGCGGTAAACTACGCTCTATTTATTATATGATTAACAGTAATAAATGCGTTCATTCAATAATAGTTCAAAATAAACGAACTGAAAAGCATTCCATTTTATAACTGTTTTATAACAAGTAACCGATGAAAACACTCTTTATTTTTTCACTTACCCTATTTTTATTCGCTAATGCTTGCTCATCCTCCGAAAAAGCAGCCTCTAATAACTCAATACAACTGACGGAAGCGTCCTATTACAACTGGACCGCCAGCATTCCCGGAGATGATGACAATATTGAGCGAGGCACGGATTTGGTATTAACCTTCTCAAACTGGCCTGAAATATTCAATCCGGAGGCTGTTATTTTTTATAATAAGAGATCATTCCCTGCAGAAATTGAACAAATTGAGGGGAACCGGGTGGTTATCAAAGCCAGAATTATGCATGAATCCACCGTTCTTGCCGAGGTTTCAGAAAGAGTAAATCTCTCAGACCGCCTCATCTATACAAATGAAGACGGTGATACCCTCTATTTGGAAATAGATGAGTGGGAAAGGATGTCCGACCGGTATCAATAACCATTTACTCGCAGGAAGACATGAGTCTGTACTCCTGCTCCTTTTCATGTTACGGGAGTACCCGCCCTTTAGTTTTTAAAGCCTATCAAGCGAGTTTAATCCTTGGTGGGACTCAACAACTCCACGTGAAATCTGAATTTCTCGCCCTCGATGGTCATCGTATCATAAATCTCACGAATCAGTTCAAATACGACATCTGTATCGCCTCTGATACTTGTTGAAAGGTAGTTTACATCCATCTCAACATCATGTTGAGCTACAAATTCAATAAGGTCCTGGACCTGTTCTTTGGGATGTTCATTGTAGAGTGGAATGTACGTGAGTTGAGCAATTGTCTTCATGTTATTGGACTTCAATTTTTTTTCGGTTCCGAAAAGCCGGAAACCACAGTTAGTTTGAAACATTATTTTATAACAAGGCTACAAAATAATCGGTTCGCGTACCAAGATACAAGAAATTACGAGATCAAAACATGAATCTGTTCAATTCCACTACACATTATCATTGATCTTTGCACTCTTGCTGAAACCATCAATCTGGAAGAAGCTAAGCTGTAACCCTCAAGATATTTTTTGACCCCCAAGCAAAGTCCGGCTGCCATTTGGAGCCGGGCTTTCTTTTTTGCTTTTCAAGCTCAACAAATGATCTGTGATTGCTTCGGAGAGTTCACGGTTCTCTATATTGCTTATCACTTTTATGGAATGATTTCGGACGTATCTGATGTTTATGATTTTCATTGGTTTTAAAAAACTGAAATTCATACCTTATTTACGTGTCAAAAAACATCACATATATTTCACTTCACCATTACTGCCATCACGGCAGCCACGGGCATATTGTACGATAAATCTCCCCTTACCTGCCCACTGTTATCTGACTCCCAACTACCATTCACCATTTTACTGATTTTTCTATGAGAACTCTCGATTCTACAACTTCTTTACGTATTGCCGTTCAAAAAGGCGGCCGTTTAACCGACAAAACCCTCAGTCTCCTTGAAGGCATTGGCTTACAATTTGATGATTACAAACGAAGCCTGCTTGTGAAATGCCGCAACTTTGATGTGGAGCTTCTGCTGATCCGTGACGACGATATCCCCGAATATGTGCAAGATGGCGTTTGCGATCTCGGTTTTGTTGGCGCAAACACAGTTGCCGAAGATGAAGCCGATGTAACCATCCTTCGCGGACTCGACTATGGCGTGTGCCGGCTTGCTATTGCCGTTCCGAAAAATGGCTCTATCAAAAAAGTTGAAGACTTTGCCGGCAAAAGAATTGCCACCAGTTACCCTGTTTTAACCCGCAAGTTTTTTAACTCGAAGGGAATTGAGGTAGATATTGTGACCCTGTCGGGTTCGGTCGAGATCGCCCCGCGTTTGGAGATTGCCGATGCCATTACCGACCTGGTCTCTACCGGTGGCACGCTAAAGGCAAACGGCCTGGTTGAAATCGATAAAATTTTTGATTCGGAAACTCAGCTGATTCAGACCAATAAACCGCTATCGGAAGGCAAAAAACATCTTATCGGTAAGATTCTTCAGCGTATAGAAGGGTATAAAAAAGCCGCAGAAAGCCGGTACATCATGATGAATGCTCCGCAAAGTGCTGTTGTGGAAATAAAGAAAATTATACCTTCACTAAAAAGCCCAACCGTGATGCCGCTTGCCGATAACGGCATGGTGGCTATCCATACCGTAATTCCACTCTCTACATTTTGGGATGTTATGGAAAAACTTAAAGAAGCCGGCGCCACAGGTATTGTGATGCTGCCAATTGAATCGATGATTGTTTAACAAAATAGTACGACAGTATTGAGTATCGGGTATTGAGATATTCTTGATACTCAAAACTTGATACGCGATACTCAACTATGAAAACCTACAACTACAAAACCCTTTCCCCCGAAGAGATCAAAGCCCTCTGCCGGCGCCCAAAGATGGACTTCGCCTCGGTTTTTGAGACCGTACAGCCTATATTGCATGATGTGCAAAAGCTCGGCGATGAGGCGATCAGGGCCTATACCATCAAATTTGACGGGGTTGACCCAAAACCTGTAATTATCAATCCTTCATCCGTTTCTGTTACGTTGAAGCCAAAGGTTCAGGAGGCGATCGACCGCGCCATGAGCAATATCTTCCGGTTTCACCGGGAACAGGGCACATCCAAAATTGACGTTGAAACCATGAATGGTGTACTCTGCAGCAGGGTGGCCAGGCCTATTGAGCGGGTAGGGCTCTATATTCCCGGCGGCACGGCCCCGCTTCCCTCCACTGCGATGATGCTTGGAGTGCCGGCTATGATTGCAGGGTGCAAAACCATTGTGATCGCCACTCCGCCTGACAAAAACGGGAATGTTCCTGATTCGATTCTCTACATCGCCCAAAAGATCGGTGCAACTGCCGTGGTTAAAGCAGGCGGTGCCCAGGCAATAGCCGGGATGGCATTTGGTACAAACACCATCCCAAAAGTGGATAAGATTTTCGGTCCCGGAAACCAGTTTGTTACCGCTGCCAAGATGATCCTGCAAAACAGTGAGGCTATGGTAGCTATAGATATGCCCGCAGGCCCGTCTGAAGTTCTGGTGATTGCTGATGAAAGCGCAGATCCTGATTTTGTGGCTGCTGATCTTTTATCACAGGCCGAACACGGATCAGACAGCCAGGTGGTTCTGGTTCTGACTGAGAATTCCGATCTCGATGCAATCAATGCAGCAACGGAAAAACAGCTGAATAAGCTGCCGAGAAAAGAGTTTGCTATAGGTGCTCTCGAGAATAGTTTTACGGTTGTGGTTAGTTCCACAAAAGAGGCGATGGAGTTTTCGAACAAATACGCACCCGAACACCTTATTATCAATACAGACGATGCGGATGAACTTGCAGAGATTGTAATCAATGCGGGATCTGTGTTTATAGGCCAGTGGACGGCAGAGAGTATGGGCGATTATGCCTCCGGCACCAATCATACACTGCCTACGTATGGATATGCAAGAATGTACAGCGGCGTCTCGCTCCACAGTTTTCAAAAATTCATTACCATGCAGAAAATATCGGAACAGGGGCTGAGAAACTTAGGCCCCACCGTTGAAACTCTGGCTGAAATTGAGGGCCTTTATGCTCATAAGAATGCGGTGAGTGTGAGGCTTAAGAAATTAAATGCAGGTGAAGACTGAGGCTGTCCAAAAAGTATATTTGCCTGCAGCTCAACTTAAATTTTTTAGTTTATCTTAAAAAGATGTAGCAGAAATTCTTCGTGT
>SKRK01000336.1 GCA_007118525.1 Balneolaceae bacterium | reverse complement strand
GCCACCTGAACCTTGCGCCTTGAAATATTTTTGTAAGCCATTTGAAAAATAGGGTTCCTACTTATACCTATAGATAAATAGTTTATGAAAAAGATTCTCAAGCCATATCTGGATATTGTATTTCCTGCTGTTTGTGTGTGCTGTGGAGCCTCACTTGCCGTTTCAGGGAAACACCTTTGCCATTGGTGCAGAAGCGACCGGTTCGAGAAGGCCGATCATGATGAATTTCTGATCTGCCCAGACAGTGTGTTATTTCTCCATATGATGTGGAAATTTGACAAGGGAGGTTACCTGCAAAATCTGATGCACAATTTAAAATATAACTTCATGAAGGGTGTTGGAGAGGAGATGGGATACGTTTTAGGACATTCACTGATTGACTCAAGAGAGAGTGATTGGCTGCAGGATATGGATCAGTTAAATCCCTTGTTGATTCCGGTGCCGCTGCACAAGTCGAAATTGAGAAAAAGGGGATACAATCAGGCCGGGGCCATTGCTGACGGCCTGAGCCGTGCAACCGGCTGGAGTGTGGTGGCAACAGATTCCATTAAAAGAGTTCGAAACACGAAAACTCAAACAGGATTAAGCACCGAAGAACGCAAAAAGAATTTACATGGTGCATTTGTGGTTGTATCTCCTGCAAGTTTCCAAAATCGGCTTCCAGTAATCGTTGATGACGTATTTACAACCGGTGCCACAACCTATGAACTGGCCGGTATCCTATCGGGCCCGGATCAAAAAGCGGGTATTATCACGGTTGCCATGGCTTAACTTAAATTCCATTTTACGGGAAATCAGCCTATCTTAAAACTCTATGAATTCGAATCGATCTCACTCAATAAATATACTTGAAACACCCTTTTCAACGGTTACATCCGGCGGACACTGGTTTCATGCCACAAGAGAAACCGTTGAGGAGTTTGTACCGGGACTGTTAAAAAAATACTCCTTCGAAGACCTGATCGTAAAAGCTGTTACATGGATCGATAGTGCCGACTCTATATCCATGCTTCTTTTTTTTGTACTTGCCTTCACCACAAATGCATGGATCGCTGCCGTTGCAGCTTTTGTTTTTCACTATTGGTGGTATCACAATAAAAGTGCATTTGTCAATACGGTTTTTACTTCGGTTATATCCCTGATAAACAAAGATTTTGTTCAGCTGTTGATAGCCGCCGTAGCTCTTAGTTTTATGGGTATAAACGGGATGTATCTCGCTGTAACATTTGGAATTATCTACTTTTTCCTGTTTAAGATTGGTTTGTTGCGCAGGTTTTGGGACAAACTCGATTCCGCAAAAAGTACAGAAAAACTGCCCCTGAACGACCGTGTTCTAAAGATGATTCTTGTACGTTATTCACTTTATGAAAATATGCCTCCGGTTGAAGTTGAAAAGCTTGATCAACATGTACAGCAAGCTGTGAGCGACTTTAATGCAAAGAAGAAGAAAAAGAAGAAATGAGTGAAATCCGACTACTTATAGCCCGTCATGGAGAAACAGATTTAAATAAAAAGGGGCTGCTGCAGGGGAGAGGAATTGATGCACCACTCAATGAGACCGGCCACAAACAGGCACGGGCAATCTCAGAATATCTGAAACAGTACAATGCATCAAATCTTGTAAGCAGCTCTTTGAAGCGGTCCTGGCAAACAGCCCTTCCAGTGGAAGAGCGTACAGAACTTGAGACCTTGAAAATTGAAGCTCTCGATGAGATGCACTTTGGAAAATTTGAAGGCGTTCCATACAAGGAGGCTTCTGCAGAGCTGAACGAAATACACAATGCCTGGGTAAGCGGAGACGTATTAAGGCCAATACCACAGGGTGAATCTCCACAAGAAGTGTATGATCGTGCAAATGCCGCTGTAGAGCAGCTGATTGAGAAGTATCGTGATGGGACAATGGTACTGATTCTTCATGGTCGTCTGATTCGAATACTTCTTTCTAGCTGGCTTGGGTACGGTTTGAACAACATGCACAAGATCGAACATCAGAACGGTGCGCTCTACCAGATTGTTTACAACGGAAATTTTAAACCGGTATATCTTAATAAAACAGATCATCTGCAGATAAGCCCGGACTAAGAGCAAAGAACTAATGAGTATAAAATGAGTGAAAAAGTAAGAGATATGTTTGCGGACATTGCCGATGATTACGATCGGATAAATAGTATCCTTTCGTTTGGCGTGCATAGTGCCTGGCGCAAAAAAACGGTGCTTGAGAGCGGTGCCAAGCCGGGCGACCGTGTATTGGATTGCGCCACGGGTACCGGAGACCTGGCTCTTGAGTTTAAAAAAACCGTGGGCCATGAAGGCTATGTATTGGGCACTGACTTCTGTAAGGAGATGATTGAACATGCACCGGGAAAGGCCGAGGCAAAAAAGCTGGTTGTCGAATTTGAAGTAGCTGATGCCATGAACCTCCCATATGAGGATGACAGCTTTGAT
Source organism: Balneolaceae bacterium (assembly GCA_007118525.1). Taxonomy (GTDB): domain Bacteria; phylum Bacteroidota; class Rhodothermia; order Balneolales; family Balneolaceae; genus Rhodohalobacter. Next base: position 2,946 of record SKRK01000336.1, on the reverse strand, counting down.
ATAGCCAGTATTGCATTTGGAATCCGAAATGTTGACGATCCCTCGGTTTCGTTAAAGGAGATGGCCCGGGTGGTAAGATCGGGCGGTAAAGTGGTGGTTTTGGAATTTGGACAGCCGCGGGGGCCAATCAAATATCCCTATCAACTCTACAGCAGGCACATTATGCCGGCCGTGGGGGGCTGGATAAGCGGTAACCGGGATGCATACACCTACCTTCCTGAAACGAGTGCAAAATTCCCGGCAGGAGAAAAATTCCTGGAGCTAATGAACGAAACCGGCTCATACAGCTCACAAAGAGCTGTTAAGCTCACCGGAGGAATTGCTTACGTGTATGTGGGTACCGTAGCCTAGAATTAGTATATTTGAACCTGGCTACCCAGAAGCAGTGACTGAGATCAGACGTTATTAACTCTATAGAACTTAATTAACAGATTATATTTATGATGCAGATTGAAGAGATCAAAAACTACATTCCACACCGTTATCCTTTTTTACTTGTCGACAGGGTGCTTGAAATAGAAAAAGACCGAATCGTGACCATCAAAAATGTGACTGTAAATGAGGAATTTTTTAATGGCCATTTTCCGGGAGCACCTATCATGCCCGGTGTTCTTCAGGTAGAAGCCATGGCTCAATCAGGGGCTATATTGATCATGAAAAACAGCGTGGATGATCCTGAAAAATCATTAATGGTATTTACCGGAATAAAAAATGCCAAATTCAGAAAGTCTGTTGTGCCCGGCGATCAGCTTCGGATGGAGGTGAATCTGGTTAACCAGAGAAGAAATTTTATTACAATGACCGGGAAAGCCACCGTTGACGGCCAGGTTGTTTGCGAATTGGAAGCCTCAGCAGCAATTGTTTCAAAGGATAACGCATGAGCACACAGTCTAAGGAGAGCCGGCCGGAAAAAGTAACCACCCAAACGGTTGTTGAGATGAAGCGGAAGGGTGAAAAAATAAGCATGCTAACCGCTTATGACTTTACCATGGCGGGCATTATTGATGCTGCCGGTGTGGATGTGATTCTGGTAGGCGATTCTGCCAGTAACGTGATGGCCGGTTTTGAGACAACTGTACCCATGACGCTGGAGCATATGATTTATCACACATCCTGCGTGGTGCGTGCGGTTGACCGTGCTCTTGTAATCGCCGATTTGCCTTTTATGAGCTACCAGGTTACGGCTAAAGAGGCATTGATCAGTGCCGGCCGCATGATGAAAGAAGCAGGTGCGCACGCTGTGAAGCTGGAGGGCGGCAAGGCAATCTCTCCCACCGTAAAACGAATTGTTGATGCCGGTATCCCGGTAATGGGACATCTGGGGCTCACTCCTCAAAGTATTTATAAATTTGGCACCTACAAGGTGCGTGCTAAAGAGGAAGAAGAGGCTGAACAGCTTATAAAAGACGCCAAAAAACTGGAGATGGCCGGTGTGTTTTCCATCGTTCTGGAAAAAATACCCGCACCCCTGGCTAAACAGGTCACCGAATCGGTTTCCGTTCCCACCATCGGTATCGGTGCCGGCGCGGATTGTGACGGACAGGTACTCGTTCTTCACGATATGCTGGGACTCAACAAAGATTTTTCGCCCCGGTTTCTTCGCCGATACGCCGACCTTCACAGTTCCATGACCGGCGCCGTTCAAAACTACATCAAAGATGTAAAAAGCGGAGATTTCCCAAATAAAGACGAACAGTATTAGCACGAGCGTTTGCCCCGCTCTTACTATTGACCTTATTATTTCACACAATCACACAACCCATTTCATGCCAAAACCCGAAAAACCACTAATTCTCGTCTGTAACGACGACGGAATTTTCTCCAACGGCATAAAAGCTCTCGCAGAAGTTGCCGATGAATTCGGTGATGTGGAAATTGTAGCCCCCGACCGTCAGCAGAGCGCTGTGGGTCATGCCATTACCGTTGCCACACCGCTGCGCGCGAGGGCGTTTATGATAGACAATCGGTTCAGCGGCCAGGCCGTGTCCGGAACTCCGGCCGATTCCATCAAGCTGGCTCATAACCAGCTATTGAACCGCAAACCCGACCTTGTGGTAAGCGGGATCAATCACGGCAGCAATGCGGGAATCAACATTATTTATTCAGGCACGGTGAGTGCCGCTACAGAGGGAACCATTCTCGGGTATCCATCCATTGCATTCTCCTGCACAGACTTTGAAGAGAAAGCTGACCTGACCGGCTGCCAGGAAGCCGCCCGAAAAGTGATCGGCTACGTGCTGAATCACGGCCTTCCGAAAGGAGTGACACTGAACGTGAACGCACCATCCGGTCCTCTGAAAGGCATCAAATGGGCGCGCCAGGCAAACAGCCGCTACATCGAAGAGTTTGAAGGACGCATCGACCCCCACAATCGCTCCTACTACTGGATGACAGGCAAATTCCAGCTCCTCGATGATGACGATCAAAACGACATCTCCATGATCGAGAAAGGCTACGCATCCGTCACCCCCATTCAGTACGACCTGACAGCCTACTCGCTTTTGAATGATTTGAAGGATATTCAGTTGTAAGGTTCAAGGTTCAAGGTGCAGGGTACAAGGCGCAGGGTGAAAACCTTCAAGCGTGCCCGGTGAATTTCCGGGATCCTTGAAGCTTTTGGTTGTTTGCTCTTCTGTATTAAAAAATCTGAGCGTTGGAGTTGCGAAGCAGTGCTTCGCGGTACACGGGACACGGTTTTGTTACAGGTTACAGGTTGAACGTTTGATGAAGTTGCCGGTTAATAAGCCTGTAAAGAGGAACTTTCAACGTTTACAGATTCCGAAGCCATGGTTATGCGGCAAACCCGGTCCCATAGGGATCATTGATCGGTAACTTGGGGTGGAAGCAATTAAAGAGAACCCGAGGCTTTGAGTTCGGAAAAACACAAATCAAAGTCGAAGGGTTGTGGCTTACACGGTACACGGTACACTGAGCACGGTTCACGGT
>SKRK01000216.1 GCA_007118525.1 Balneolaceae bacterium | reverse complement strand
TGCATATATTGACCAATGGTAAGAACATCAACGTTGTGGTCTACACAATCCTGCATCAGCTGGATAACTTCTTCCCGGGTTTCACCAAGGCCTACCATAATTCCAGTTTTAGAGCGAATACCCTTCTCCTTAACCCGTTTCAGAAGTTCGAGCGATCGCTCATATTTAGCCTGAGGCCTTACGGTTCGATAAAGGCGGGGTACGGTTTCAAGATTATGGCTAAGTACGTTAGGCGGGGTGTCTATAACGATTTGAAGGGCATCCCATACACCTCTGAAGTCGGGTATTAGAGATTCAATAGTCACACCCTCGATGGTTTCGCGAAGTACTTTATGGCACTCGGCAAAAATCGGGGCGCCACCGTCTTTTCGTTCATCTCTGTTTACGGAAGTGAGAACTACATGCTTCAATTTCATTTTTGATGCGGCATCAGCAACGCGGCGGGGCTCGTCCCAATCCAGGCCCTGCACCGGCCGGCCTGTTTTTACGGCACAAAACGAGCAGGAGCGGGTACAAACATCACCCAGAATCATAAAAGTAGCTGTACCGGCTCCCCAGCATTCCCCCATATTCGGACAACGCGCCTCCGAGCAAACCGTATTTAGGTTATTATCCCGAATGGTCTGTGAAACCTCTTTAAATTTTTCACCGGAAGGCAGTTTTACGCGCAGCCAATCCGGGCGCCGTTCTGCGGGACCCGCTTTTTCAATTACATCAAGCTCTTTAATCATAATATGTTCTGTGTTTGCCTTTTTTATGGCATTAACCGTTTAGCCCTTAAAGGTAAGAAAATTGTTTGATGGGTTCAGATTTTTGAGCACTCTCATTGATCTCAACCCCAAATACCTCGGAAAAATGTCGCAGCAGATGTTTTTTTACTTCAGTTGAATCAATGGTGCAGTTTAAGAGCTTTGAAATACTTGTAACTGCCTTATTTGAGATACCGCAAGGAACAATATGATTAAAATAACTCAAATCTGTGTTCACATTGAGTGCAAAACCGTGCATGGTAACCCAGCGTGAACAGCGTATGCCCATTGCGGCAATTTTTTCATCACCAACCCAAACACCGGTCAGGCCTTCAATTCGCCCGGCCTCTATGCTATATTCGGCGCAGGTACGAATGATTACCTCCTCAAGATATCGCAGATATTTGTGAATATCGGTGAAGTGCCGGTCGAGATCCAATATCGGATAACCCACGATCTGCCCGGGGCCATGGTAGGTGATATCGCCGCCACGATCGATCTCTATAAATTCGGCATTAATTTGCGAAAGCTCTTCAATCGCTTTTAACAGATGTGTTGAATTCCCGCTTTTCCCAAGGGTATAAACGTGCGGGTGCTCTACAAAAAGCAGAATATCGTTCTTTTCACCGGACACGGCAGGGTTATCTCTGCGAGCCTTTTTTTGATCGATAAGTATTTTCTGAAGCGATTTTTGCAACTCCCAGGCAGGCCTGTATGGCATAGTTCCTAAATCGTACAGATCAACAACATTTTTCATAGGTTAGAAGATAACCAAAAATCATGAAAATAGATTCAAACGACACGAAGGGTTAGAAAGCCGCCTCACCTTAGAGAAATTGAAATAGCAAACATCCTTTCAAAAGCTCCCCTTTTAGCATTAAGAGAGAGCTTTTGGCTGAAAATCGAGGAAAGCAGTGAGTGCAGGGTGCTTCATTTCAATCTCTGAGTATAAAAATAACCGGCAGAGTATACTGAACGCGTACGGGCCGCCCCCTTTGGTGGCCGGGTACAAATTTGGCTTCTTTTACAACACGCAGAGCCTCTTCATCACAGCCACCGCCAATGCCGCGTACAACCACTGGATTTTCAACTTCCCCTCTTTGATTGACGATAAACTGAACATGAACCCGACCCTGTATTCTGGCCCTGCGGGCCATTTCAGGGTAATTCACTTTACTTTGAATGGCGCCCAGTCCGCCAATCAGTTCAGGCATTTGTTCAACAAAAACAAAAAACTCGTTCTCATCATCATCTATTTCATCAGCTTGAGTTGCCGGTGGTGGTGGAATATAGGCTGATGCGCTGAAGTCGAGTTCAGCATCGATATTGAGATCAATATCTTCTATGATTTCATGATTGGGAACAGCAACAGGAACAGGCGGCCTTGGCGGGGGAGGAACGGTGATATTTTGCCTGGTTTGGACAATCTCTTCAATCTCCACTTCTTCCATAACATCAAGTACATAATCCTGTTGAACTGACGTGCTGAACTCGATTCGAACAAGCAGAATAAACAGAAGCAGGGTAAGTATTAAACCTACCTCCCATAATATGGTGTAATAGTTTCGAAGTTCTATATTTGGATTTTTGTTTCTCTCAATACCGGTAGACGCGGCTTTTTTTTCCATTACAAGCCCTCACAAAATTCGTTGATATATAATAAGATCGACTCTCATTAAATAATCTATTCGGAAATTGTTAAGAAGAGATGTAGATAATTGTTAATCAGGAATTTCCCGATGGCTTATGTAGGGGAAATTACTACCCGCCTTAATTAAGAAGTCCGGCTCTTAAATAAGGTCAAAAAAGGGCGGGTAAACAACCCGCCCAATCCGCGAAATCCATAAATCAGCTCAAACCGCGATCATTTTTTCTTAGGCTTCGACCCCAGATGCACTCCCTCTCCATACGCTTCGGCAACGGCTTCCATCACCGCTTCGCTCATGGTTGGATGTGGGTGAACTGCGCTTATAATCTCATGTCCGGTAGTTTCGAGGTCGCGTGCCACAACGGCTTCCGCAATCAGTTCGGTAACATGTGAACCGATCATATGGCATCCCAGCCATTCGCCGTATTTGGCGTCGAATATCACTTTCACAAAGCCCTCTTCATGGCCCAATCCTGCGGCTTTTCCGCTGGCTGAGAACGGGAATTTTCCAACCATTACATCGTAGCCCTCATCTTTGGCCTGCTGTTCGGTTAACCCGACGGAAGCAACCTGTGGCTCGCAATAGGTACAGCCCGGAATATTGCTATAGTTAATAGGATGAGGTTTTTTACCGGCAAGCTGCTCTGCAAGCACAACGGCTTCATGCGATGCCTTGTGTGCCAGCCAGGGAGCACCGATCACATCACCAATCGCATAGATTCCATCGGCCGACGTTTTGTAAGTTTTCTTGTCTACGATAATATCCCCTTTTTCGTGCTTCACTCCGGCTTTATCCAGGCCTAGATTTTCCACGTTTCCGGTTACACCTACAGCAGACAGAACAACATCGGCGTCAACAACCTCTTCACCTTTTTTGGTTTTAATGGTCACTTTCACACCTTTGCCTTTCTTCTCTACTTTCTCAACGGTGCTTTCGGTAAGGATATTCATTCCTTTCTTTTTGTAGATCTTGCCGAGTTCTTTTCCAATATCGGCATCTTCGACAGGAACAAGCGTTTTTTGAAGTTCTACCAACGTCACTTCAGTACCGATTGAGTTGTAGAAGTAGGCAAACTCAACACCGATAGCGCCGGCGCCAATAATTACCATTTTCTTGGGCTGCTTTTCGAGCTGCATCGCCTTTTCAGAGTCGATGATCATTGTGCCGTCAATCTTCAGATTTGGCAGCTCACGAGGGCGTGCACCGGTAGCGATAATGAAATGCTTGGCTTTAACCGTTTCAATCTCTTTTCCCTTGTCGTCATTTACAGCTAATTCTTTAGAAGACTTAAAAACACCGGTTCCATTAAGAACTTCAATTTTATTGGCTTTCATCAGGAACTGGACACCTTTGCTCATTTTGTCGGCAACGCCCCGGCTTCTTTTGATCATACCTTCAAAGTTAGCAGAGAAGCTTTTTACTTCTATTCCATAATCTTCGGCGTGAGCGATCGACTCATACACTTCTGCTGAGCGAAGAAGGGCTTTGGTTGGAATACATCCAATATTCAGGCAAACGCCCCCCAAAAATCTCTTTTCCACTACTGCTGTTTTTAAACCGAGCTGAGAAGCACGAATAGCGGCAACATATCCGCCGGGCCCGGTTCCGATTACACAAACATCAAATTCTTTCGCCATGACTAGTTAATATCTTTATGGTTAATTAGTTTCTTCAATTTAACGGGGACGTATGATCACCCGCAATAATCCTGTCTTTTAATAGCTAATTAAAATAAGGAATCTTGAAGTGATATATAAATGGTTGATGTAATCTGATTGTGAAGGTTCTTAAAATCGCAGAGCTCTATCTGTAAGATCCGGGAGTGCTTTCTGCCAGCATCCAATCAAAATTGCACTGCAGGGTGAAGAAGTAGTGATTTCAAAATATGGAGAACCGCTTGTGAAGCTATCATCGATATTTCGAACAGTAATGCTTGCCATAACATCTATTTTACGTATAAATCATTGATATCAATGCAATCAAAAAATTCAATATCATTGTATATTAATGTTAACGTAATTGTTACACAACTCACGCTTCCGACCGCCACAAAAAGCTGATTAACCCCGCCCCGACGTAGCAAACGATCCCGATCAAAATGACATTATTGAAACCGATCGACATGGAGAGGATAATGGCAAGAGGGGCGGCTGACACGGATGCAAACCCGTCCACGCCCCACGCCCAGGGGATCAGCTCATCGTCCGATTCGTCCAGAATCTGAATTCCGGCCGGAAACATCCATCCAAAAAAGAAGGAGACCGGCACCAACAACAGGATGGTAAGCAGAAAGCGAACAGCTGTTCCCGTCCCGATAAACAACCAGAGCAGCGGTTCGGCAGCAACCAGGTAGATCAGCATCAGGATAGCGATCGCAGCAGATGCAATTTGTGTGCGCCGGATCACACTGAAGGGTACCCGCTTCTGCATGTAGCTTCCCAGGCCGGAGAATACCAAAATGGAAGAGAGAATGGCAGCCGCGCTAAAAATCGGATCGCCCAGAAATCGGGTGAATACCTGGATTAGTGATATTTCAATCAGCATGAATCCGGTGCCGATGAAGAAAAAATAGAGCAGGGCCGGCAACTTATTCTTTGTTGCAGAAAAGTGCGCCCGCCGGAAAAAGAGCGGCAGCAGTATCAGCAGGAAAGCTGCTATTGCGAGCTGTAAAAAGGTTACGACCAGGATTACATATCCCAGTTCAAGCCGCTGGAACCACTCACTGCCGTATGTTTCCAGAAAGAGGGACAGCGAGCTCCATTTGAAAAAATCATGAAAGTAGGGGCGTAGATCGGTCGGGGCACGAACCTCGTAAGCCCAATCATCATAAAACGCTTCCGGGTTTTCCGACATGATTTGCATTACAGCGTGATGTATATAGGAGTAAGGCTCTCCATCCGGCCCGTCGATGCGGTTCATCTGTGTAATATCCTGCGACCGAATGCCGGGGTAGTATTCCACATCGAGCTGCTGGGTGTAGGTTTGTTCATGGAATAG
>SKRK01000224.1 GCA_007118525.1 Balneolaceae bacterium | reverse complement strand
CCTGGTCTTTTTTGATGTTGCCCAGGTTGAAGTACTGGGCATCTTTGTGGGCGATATAGAGTCCGCTTACCGATGATGCCGGGGCCATTGCCAGGTGTTCGGTAAGGGTGATGCCGGCATTCTCTTCAACGGCAAGCAGATCGAATAGCTCAACTTTCTCGGTGTGATCGGGCTGAGCGGGATATCCCGGGGCAGGACGAATGCCCGGATAGGCTTCCCGGATGAGCTGCTCGTTATCCAGATCTTCGTTTGGAGAGTATCCCCAATATTTTGTTCGCACCTCCTGGTGCAGCATCTCAGCGAATGCTTCAGCCAGGCGGTCGGCCAGAGCTTTTACCAGGATTGCGTTATAGTCGTCATGATCCTGCTCAAATTTCTTTACAAGGTCGAGAACTCCGTGCCCTGCTGTAACGGCGAAGGCACCCATATAATCAATGCGTCCGGAATCTTTGGGTGCTATAAAATCGGAAAGTGCTTTATTGGGCTGACCGCTTCTCTTCTTGGATTGTTGGCGAAGAGTGTGGAACGTAGTAAGAACTTCACTTCGGTTTTGATCAGAATAGATTTCAATATCATCGCCTACCGAATTGGCGGGAAAGAGGCCCATAACACCGCGGGCTGTAATCAGTTTCTCGTTTATGATTTTGTCGAGCAGCTGGTTGGCCTCATCAAAGAGTTTACGGGCCTGTTCGCCGGCCTTTTTGTCCTGAAGGATATCGGGGTATTTCCCCTTCATCTCCCAGGCAATAAAGAAAGGCCCCCAGTCGATGTAGCGACGAAGTTTTGTGAGGGATACATCATCAAAAACGGTAATGCCGGGTTTTGCCGGAGGTACGATCTCGGTCTTCTTCCAGTCGATCTCCGTTCTGTTCTCCCGAGCTTTTTCAAGAGGAAGATAGGATTTCTTCCTGTTACGGCTGCTGTACTGTTCACGGAGATCTTCGTACTCTGTCTTGATCTCATCCAGAAAACCCACTTTCAATGTTTTTGAAACGAGCCTGTTCACCACCGTTACGCTTCGTGAGGCGTCCAGTACATGGATGACGGGGTTGTCGTAATTGGGTGCAATTTTAACGGCCGTATGCATGCGTGATGTGGTTGCACCGCCAATGAGCAGTGGGGTGATAAAGCCCTCGCGCTTCATTTCGTGAGCTACGTGCACCATCTCATCAAGAGAGGGCGTGATAAGTCCGCTAAGGCCCACCACGTCGACTTTGTGCTCTTTTGCCGCGGCCAGGATCTTATCGGCCGGGGTCATCACCCCAAGGTCTATTACATCATAGTTGTTGCAGCGCAGCACAACGGCTACAATATTTTTGCCGATGTCGTGAACGTCGCCCTTTACCGTGGCCAGCAGCACCCTGGCTTTGGGCTCCCTGTCCTGATTTTTCTCTTTTTCGGCCTCAATAAACGGGATCAGAATGGCAACACCCTTTTTCATAACCCGGGCACTCTTCACCACCTGGGGCAGAAACATTTTGCCGTCACCGAACAGGTCGCCAACCACATTCATCCCATCCATCATAGGGCCTTCAATCACCTCAATCGGCCGCGGATATTTCTGACGGGCCTCTTCTACATCTTCTTCAATATAATCTACGATACCTTTGACCAGTGCGTGCTGGATCCTCTCCTCAACTGTTCCGCTGCGCCAGGCATCTTTCTTGACGGCAACCTCGCCGCTGTCCCGGTCCTTGATTTTTTCTGCATAATCGATCAGGCGTTCGGTGGCATCGTCTCTTCGGTTCAGCAGTACATCTTCAACCAGCTCCTTCAGTTCCGGCTCAATCTCCTCATAAACCTCAAGCTGGCCGGCATTCACAATACCCATGTCCATACCGGCGCGTATGGCATGATATAGAAACGCGGCGTGAATTGCCTCCCGAACCTCATTGTTACCCCGAAACGAGAAGGAGATGTTGCTCACCCCGCCGCTCACTTTTGCCAGCGGCAGGTTCTTTTTAATCCATTTTACGGTCTCAATAAAATCTACGGCATAGTTGTTGTGTTCCTCCATTCCCGTCGCTACGGTGAGGATGTTTGGATCCAGTATAATATCCTGGGGTGGAAAACCGACTTCATCCACGAGAATATCGTAAGCTCGCTTGCAGATCTCTTTTCGCCGCTCAAGTGAATCGGCCTGACCCTGCTCATCAAATGCCATTACCACAACGGCAGCACCGAAATCGAGAATATGGTTAGCTTGCTCTTTAAATACTTCTTCGCCCTCTTTCAGGCTGATAGAGTTTACGACACTCTTTCCCTGGGTAGTTTTAAGCCCGGCAATGAGCACATCCCATTTGGAGCTGTCAATCATAAAGGGAACACGGGCAATATCCGGTTCGGCCGCCATCAGGTTGATGAAATCTTTCATCACTTTTTCAGAATCGAGCAGCCCTTCGTCCATATTGATATCCACAATCTGGGCTCCTCCTTCAACCTGTTCCCGGGCTACTGAAAGCGCCTCTTCATACTCTTCATCTTTAATCAACCGTTTGAATTTGGCAGATCCTGTCACATTGGTGCGTTCGCCAACGTTTACAAAATTTGTATCGGGACGGACTACAAGGGGCTCCAGTCCGCTCAGGCGCAGGTAGGGTTTTACTTTTGCCGGAACCCGTGGTTTATGCCCGGCAGCCTCTTCTGCAATGGCCTTTATGTGTTCCGGAGTGGTGCCGCAGCACCCTCCAACGATATTTACAAAGCCTTCCTCTGCATACTCCTTAAACTGCCGGGCCATAAATTCCGGCTCCTCTCCATATTCACCCATCTCATCAGGCAGGCCGGCGTTTGGATAGAGACTTGTAAAGCAGGTTGCATTTTTAGAGAGCTCCTGAATGTATGGTCGCATCTGTTTTGACCCTAAAGCACAATTTAATCCAATACTCAGCAGAGGGTTTGTGTGCTGAACAGATATCCAGAATGCCTCTGTGGTTTGTCCGGAGAGCGTGCGGCCGCTTTGGTCCACGATTGTGCCTGAGATCATGATCGGGATCTTTTTACCGATTTTGCGGCAGTACTGATGAATGGCATAGATTGCTGCTTTGCAATTCAGTGTATCAAAAACGGTCTCAACAAGCAGTGTGTCTACCCCACCGTCTATCAGACCCTTGATTTGTACTGTATATGCCTTTACAAGTGCATCAAACGTAATGCCACGAAACCCGGGATCCTCAACATCAGGGGAGAGTGAAAGAGTCTTGTTTGTGGGCCCAATGGCACCGGCTACGAACCGGGGCTTATCGGGGTTTCTTTTTGTAAACTCATCTGCAGCCTCCCTGGCAACTTTGGCAGAAGCAAAATTTAATTCGTAGGAGTAATCCTGTAAATTATAGTCCTCCTGCGAAATGGGATTGGCATTGAAGGTATTTGTTTCCAGAATGTCGGCTCCCGCTGCGAGAAAATCGGAGTGTATGTTCCGGATAATATCGGGTTGCGTGATGCTCAAAAGGTCGTTATTCCCCTTAAGATCATCAGAAAAATCAGCAAATTTTGCGCCTCTGAAATCCTGTTCACTCAGGTTATATCCCTGGATCATGGTACCCATTGCGCCATCAAGAACAAGAATGCGGTTTTGCAGCAGATTAAAAAGCGGATGGTTGGAACTCGACATTGAAATTATTCCTTCTAAATACAGAATTTTAGCAAGCAGGTAAAATCTGCATTATAATGCAGAAAAACACAATTTATCTCTTAGTATCTATTGTATGTATATTATGGATAACTTCTTTACTAATGATTATTTAAATTCAAAGAATAAACCTGAACCTTCTGCATCATAGCTGTGATCTGTTAAATGTATGAAAGTAATAGAACATTACGATAAAGCAACTGAACCCCTTATTTCGTTCGAAATCATTCCTCCTAAAAGAGGGGGGGCTGTCTCAGATGTATTTGAATCACTCGATAGGGTTGTGGAAGCTGTAAGGCCTCCATTTATAGATGTAACCTATCATGCAGCGGAAGCAACAGTTGAGGAACAGCCTGATGGAAGTTTGAAAAGAGTGATCAGGAGAAAGCGTCCGGGCACTATCGGATTGTGCGCAGCTATTCTGCATCGCTATGGCATTGATCCGGTTCCGCATCTGATCTGTGAAGGATTTACCAAAGAGGAGAGTGAAGACGCCCTGATAGAGCTAAACTATCTTGGCATTCACAATGTGCTCGCTATTCGCGGAGATAACACCGGCTCGCAGATATCACTGAATTTAAACGGCACGGTAAATAAATACGCGATTGACCTGGTGAGGCAGATTCAAAATATGAATCGTGGTGAATACCTGGAAGATATAATAAATGCTGAGCCGACAAATTTTTGTGTGGGTGTTGCAGGGTATCCTGAAAAGCACTTTGAAGCCCCGAACCTTGATTGGGATATCAAGAAATTAAAAGACAAGGTTGATGCCGGAGCGGAATATATTGTAACCCAGATGTTTTTTGATAATTCAGCCTATTTCCGGTTTGTGGAGAAATGCCGTGGCCATGGAATTACGGTGCCTATTGTGCCCGGGTTGAAAATCCTTACCACGACCGGACATCTTAAAACCCTGCCCAAAAACTTCTATCTGAATCTTCCGGATGAGCTTACCGAACAAATTGATGCCAACCCCGATCATGTGAAGCAAATTGGTGTGGATTGGGCTCAGAAACAGAGTTTGGAGCTGATGGAAAACGGAGTCCCCGGTCTTCACTACTATATTATGGGTGATCCACAGCCGGCGCTCGATGTTATCGGGTACCTGCAAAAGAAGTAATCTCTATTGTCACGTAATAACATTAAAATACTTATATGAGCATTCTGATTGCCGATAGTGGGGCTACCAAAACCGACTGGCTTTTTTATGACGGACTTGAGTTTATCCAGGTTCGCACTCAGGGCTTGCATCCTGCCAATATCAGTGAGCCGGAAGACAGCATGGATATCGATGAGCAGATTGGGCACCTGAAACCCGATCAGGTACTGTTTTACGGAACCGGTTTGGGGAATCCGATGTCGGATGAGATCATTCGCAGATTTTTGGGCAACATCTTTTCTACTCCGGAAATTGAGGTCTATTCCGATCTGGAGGGATCTGGGAGAGCGTTCTTCGGTGAAGGTGACGGTGTAGTAGCCGTGCTTGGAACGGGTTCGATCTGTGCTAAAATTGAGAATGGCCGCGTTGCCAGAAAGTCGGCGGCTCTTGGGTACGCTGTTGGTGATGAGGGCAGTGCGGCAGACCTGGGACGAAGGCTGCTGAAAATCTACTATAGAAGTGCCGGTAGTAAAAAGGTTGTTGAGTTCATTGGTGATCAATTAGACCGGCCCGATTATGGTGATATGATGAACCGTATCTATGTACTCTCTAAACCCAATCGCGAGCTGGCATCCATAGCAGGTCAAGTCTTGAAAAAGCCTTATCCCCCTGAACTGAACAGCGTGATCCGTGAAGCATTTGAAGATTTTATAGAAAATCAGCTTTCTACCCT
>SKRK01000197.1 GCA_007118525.1 Balneolaceae bacterium | reverse complement strand
GGCACCACTTCTCCCTTTCGATAAATCTTTTCATAGATATCTCTGACCACGCTTGACGCAGCAACCAGCAGCTGTGAATCAGCAGTCGACATAATTGCTGCAAAAATAGAGGCTAACACAATGCCAAACAGGATCGGATGCAGGTGCAGCTGCGCAAGCATCGGGAACAGGTTCTCTGTATCGCCGCCCGGCAGCAATCCTGCTTCCGGGAAATAAACCCTGCCTGCGAGCCCGATAAAAACTGCCCCCCATGCCATTAATACATTCCAGGTTGTACCTATCACTGCTGCAAACCGTAACTGTTTAGAGTCGTCTATCGACATATAGCGGGCAAGGATATGCGGATTTCCGGGCGACCCCAAACCGATTCCAACAAATCCAATGGCAGCACCGACCGATATTGCAAACGGGTCAATAAACATGATATCCATTATTGCCAGTTGTTCAAGAAGAGCTCCCAGCCCGCCATAATCTGCTATTGCAATAATCGGGAGTATTACCAAAGCCAAAATCATGAAAATTGCCTGGATCATATCCGTTAGGCTGACCGCCAAAAAACCGCCAATAATTGTATATACAACCACAATCAGGGCCGTTACCATAATTCCGGTATTCATCTCCATTCCAAATCCTGAGGCAAAAGCTTTGCCGCCGGCTACAAACTGCGCAGAGATGTATCCGATCATAAATACAAGAAAGATAGTCACTATAGTCATTCTCAATCTTCCATCATGATCACCAAACCGCTCCGCAAAAAAGTCGGGTATGGTTATGCAGTTTCTCTTTCCCGTAAAGTTTCGAAGTCTTCTTGCGTAGTAGATAAACAGAAAAATTTCAACGATGATATAGCCTACCACCGCCCAAATGGCAGATGGCCCCTGTGCATAAGCCATTCCGGTTACACCCAAAAGCAGCCACGCACTTCTGCCTGAGACTACTGCAGAAAGGGCTACAACAAACCGGTTGATTTTACGGCCGCCGATAAAATATTCTGATATTCCCTGAGAGGAGAAACGAGAAGCATAAATTCCTACACCAATGATCAAAATCAGGTAGCCTATAAAGGCGCCTATGGCATAGGGATCTAAAGCAACAGAGATGATTTGCGACTCATCCATCCTTGCGTGCATCTTTTTTCGCCAGGTAGATGGCCAGGAGTATAATTCCAAACGGCAATGCAAACATGAAGATGTAGAATGAGATCATGGTTTAAGCTCTGAAATTTTTAACCCTTTTTTTAAAAAAGTTTTTCCATAGCGCAACTTTTTGGATATGTCATCGTAGAAACCATTAGATGATGTTTTGGTTCATGATTTAAAATAATCGAAAAGATAAAAACCCGGCACCTGTACAGTGCCGGTTTTTTTTTAAGGAAATATCCCCATCCCTTCGTACATAAAACCTACTTTATTAATTGCACTTATCAGTGCGGCTGTTCTTAAGTCAACATTGTGGTGCTTTCTCAATTCGTTGATCTCATTGTATGCATTTACCATGGTCTCTTCTAAGCCGGAGTCTACCAGATCTCTTTCACCTCCTCCTTTGGCCAAATCTGCTAATTCAGCATTCGTGAATTTTCGGTCCGAAATGGTTTCGATTACAGAGAGAATCTTTTTATAACTGTTCTCTTCAAATCGTTTTTCCATCCTGCCAAACCGGACGTGCTGGATGTTTTTCAGCCATTCGAAATAGGATACCGTCACACCACCGGCGTTGAGGTAACTGTCTGGCAGGATCAAGGCGCCACGCTCTTTAATAATTTTATGAGCGTTGTCTGTAACAGGCCCGTTAGCTGCTTCACCAATAAGTTTTGCTTTGATGTTGGGAGCGTTCATTTCAGTGATCTGATTCTCAAGAGCTGCCGGGATCAAGATATCGCATTCAACTTCAAGCACTGCTGTATTTGTCTCAAGATTTTTTGCATTAGCATATCCTGCAATACCACGGTGCTCGGTTTTATACGCCATCAATTTTTCAAGATCGATACCTTTTTCGTTGTAAATGGATCCGTCATACTCAGCCACACCAATCAGAATAGCTCCGGCTTCAATCATATATTTTGCGGAATGGTAACCCACATTACCGAGACCCTGAATGACAAATGTTTTGCCTTCTAATCCCCTTTCGAGGCCAATGGCTTTCATGTCCTCTGCATTGTCGCAAGCCTCTCTAATGCCGAAGAAAACTCCGCGTCCGGTTGCTTCTGTTCGCCCCCGAATTCCACCCTGGCCTACCGGTTTACCCGTCACACAGCCTTCTGCATTTATATCATCACTAAGCTGACGATAGGTGTCAAAAATCCAACCCATCTCTCTGGCGCCTGATCCCATATCCGGGGCCGGTACGTCATTGCCGGGACCAATAAAATTCTTTTTAAACAGTTCAAATGTATAGCGCCGGGTAATTCTCTCCAGTTCATGTACCGAAAACTTACGGGGGTCGATCTTAATTCCGCCTTTTGCCCCGCCGAAGGGTACATCAACAACGGCGCACTTATAGGTCATCAATGCAGCCAGCGCCATGGTTTCATCTTCGCTTACCATTGTGCTGTAGCGAATTCCACCTTTAGTAGGCATCTTATGGTGGCTGTGTTCAACACGATACCCGTCAATTACGCGGATAGTTCCGTCATCCATCTCTATGGGGAACTGTATGTGAAGGATATCATTACACGCCTTAATCTGGGCCAGTACACCTTTATCAAACTTTGTAAAAGCTGCTGCCCTGTCGAAGGCTTTATTTACCTGATCGAAAAATTTATATTCCTGCATGCTCTTTTTTATTGAAGTTATGGTAGTTATTACTGTGTTGAATTGTCGTGAATATGGTATTTAGATCCAAATCATTCTCCTGCATTATCATAATAGAGTTACCTTATGGATAATTTCCCACTCTTGAGGTGAGCCATGGCAGTAAACAAGGGATATACTTTGTATATACAAATTGTAATTATGAAACTCACCAAGACGCTTCATGTAATTTTTTATGTCTGCACAAGAAGTATAACCGTAAAGAAGTGACAAATGGAAAAACTCTTTTTTCCCAAAATTCCCGCCAAATAAATAGTCCGATTTGTTTGATAAATCGAGAAAATAGGTTGCCGGAGTGACTTCAAAAGAGAACCGTTGAAAAGGAGCTTCTCCACATTCAGGGTTTTTAGTTGTAACCCGGAAGGGAGACACACCTTCAGCCAGCTGCTTTATCTTTGCTTTTATTTCAGAGAGAGGCCTCTCAGGAACGGAGGAGAGCGTTATATGCGGGGTAAAACAGGGAGTAGAGAATTGTTCAGAGAGGGATCGAATAATTTGTTGGATTTTGCCTGCAGAGTCCGGGTCTGGCATAAGCCATAATACATAACCCGGATTTTCAATAGCTATTTTCCCGCTCACTGTTTAATAGGGTTCACTCGCTTTAGCATCAGCAACATCCTGAGTTCGAAAACTAAATACATTTATCAAAAACAGAAAAGCAACAGAGCCTATTGCCGCATAAACAAGAGGGGCAAACAGCCCTAACAAAATACAGATCACTCCAATAATGACAGAGCCGACCGCTCCCCAAATTACATTGCCAATCATTCCGATTCCTTGCTTGATCATCAATAAATCAGTTATATACCCTATCAGCAGTCCGATTGATATTAACCAGTAGATTGTTACAGCATTTAACTCTTCCATTCAATCAATACTTATTTTTGTGTTACTTTTCATTCGTGTGAAAGGTAACGAATTTCCTCTTTTTTTACCTATAACAGAAGCAGTTTTCATAGATGAATTTAAAAGATAATCCCTTTAGAAAAATAATCCATGTGGATATGGATGCTTTCTATGCTTCAGTAGAGCAGCGGGACTCTCCTGAATACAGGAACAAACCGGTTGTAGTAGGGGGTTCTCCACAGGGGCGAGGAGTTGTGGCTGCGGCAAGTTATGAAGCCCGGAAATTCGGGATACGGTCAGCCATGCCCGCATCAAGAGCAATTAAATTATGTGCGCGGGCTATTTTCGTGAAGCCACGGTTTGAAGTGTACAGAGAGGTTTCACATCAGATAAGGGAGATCTTTTACGATTATACGGATCTGGTGGAACCTCTCTCTCTGGATGAAGCCTATCTGGATGTAACCCAAAATCATAAGCAGAATCCATCGGCAACACTTATTGCACGCGAAATCAAAATAAGGATTAAGAAAGAGACAGACCTGACAGCCTCAGCGGGTGTAGCAGGGAATAAGTTTCTTGCAAAAATTGCATCAGATATGGATAAACCGGACGGGCTTTTTGTAATCACTCCGGAAGAAGCGCAGGCCTTTATTGAGGCTCTTAAGATTGGCGAATTTTATGGTGTCGGTAAAGCAACTCAGCAAAAAATGGAGTCTCTGGGTATAAAAACCGGTGCTGATTTAAAAAAGTGGGAGGAAGTTGACCTTGTAAAACAGTTTGGCAAGTCGGGTCATCACTATTACCGAATTGCCCGGGGTATCGACAACCGAACCGTAAATCCCGACCGTATCAGAAAGTCGATTGGCAAAGAGCGTACGTTTTCTGAAGATATCTCCGATCTTGAGTGGATCAGTGAATTTTTGGATCAGCTTTCTGAAAAAATTTCTCAATCCATGAGGACCCTCGACGCTTCAGGGAAGACAATCACGCTGAAGGTCCGCTATAAGAACTTTGAAACGGTAACCAGAAGCATAACCCTTGGCCACTATACCAACAGCCCGCACGAACTATCCTCCATGGCAAAAAAACTGCTTACTGAAACAGAAGCCGGAATCAGGGAGGTGAGACTTCTTGGAATTTCCGTATCATCACTCAACTTAACGGAAGGGGGTACTTTTGGTGAACAGCTGGAGATACCTTTTAAAGACTACAACAACAGAACGTTTCCAGCATAGCGATCCCTTTGGGAAAGGCCTTTGGATGCTTGAAGGTTCATTATCCATATTTAAAATCGACAAATACGTTTATTAAGATGAAATTAGAGCAAATACTTTCCGTTCTTCTTCTTTTAACATTATTGATCTCTTGCACACCCGGTTCTGAAGACAATCTTCCAGAGGATCTCAAAAAGTTAGAAAATTTAACTGTTTACACAGCTAATGAAACACCCATATTTCAAATTGAATTACTGGAATCAGCGCGGATAGACGATTCGAATGATGTACTTTTAGGCAGGATTTCTGGAATAAAAACGGATGGAATCGGCCGGATTTTCATCTCTGATGACGTGGAAAAAAGAATCAATGTTTATTCGCCCGACGGTGAATTCATAAAAAGTTTAGGTCGGAAAGGACAGGGGCCGGGTGAATTTGAATATGTTCACAATTTGGCAGTGGATGAGAGTCATGTATATGCTATGGACTTCAGTAAAAATATTATCAATGCCTATTTTTTGGATACGCTTGAGTTTGATACCACCATCCCTATGTACAGAGAGGATCAAAGAATTGACATGTTGCAGGGGTATTTCCCGACAGATTTT
>SKRK01000144.1 GCA_007118525.1 Balneolaceae bacterium | reverse complement strand
GATTCTGCGATCAAAGCAATCAGGTCGGATGCAATTACAATGGAGAGTATGGTGAGCGGAATCACAAGCAGGCTCACCTTCTCAACTCCTTTATACCACAGCTCCAGCAGCTCATCCTTTTTCTCATCCAGCTGAAGAGCTACATACCTGCTTATAAGAACGGAACCGACGGCAAATGGGATTACACGAATTACCGGTACCTCCTGTGCACCTATCGTGTATTCGGCATAAGCTGTTGCCGGCAGAAGAATAGAGACGATAAACTTATCTGCATAGCGATTGATCTTATTGACCAGCGACGAGAATCCAAGAGGCAAAGAGAAATTTGCCTGCTCGCGAACGGATATCTCTCCATCGCTCAGTTTCCCCTCAGGAAGCACCAGCTGCATCCAAACCCACGATCCGATAAATCGTATAACCGCGTATGCAGTAAGCCCGTAGACCGCGACCTCAAGGCCGTAGCCCAAAGCCAGAGGCCCAACAAGCAAGCCAAACGTGAGTAAGCTTGTGATCATCTCGTACCATGCCGACTCCTTTTGCCGGTCGAGGGCCAGCAGTACATTTGTTACCGGCCAGGTTGGAATTTCAAGAATTGCAACCAAAGCCATAAATGGCAGAAGGTACTGTACCTGATTGATGCTTTCCGGATCCCACTCCAACAGCAGTGATGGAGCAAAATAGCTGACGGCCAGAATAAACAGGCCGGCTATCAGCGCCGTACCGGCAAGAATGAATGTGGTTTGAATCGCAAAAGCCCGTTTGGCACTGCCACCAACCCGTTCAAAAAAGTAGAATACGCTTTCAGGAAAACCAAGAGTAGCCAGGTTACGGGCCACCTCGTGAATCATTAGCAGATAGCCAATAATTGCAAAATCGGTTTTAGACAAAATCTGAATCGTGGCAATTACAATAGCCAGATCAATAACTGTGGTAATAATCCTCGCGAATACAACAACCCCTGCTTTTTCTGATAAACTGGCGGGCTTTTTACTCATGACCTATCATTTCATCCAAAATAGTTACCAGCTGCTGTGTTGTATTTGCAGACTCAAACATCTCTCTTTTTTGAAATTCATCTTCCCCAAGCAGGTTGAGGCTCTCCCCTTTTTGTTTAGCTTTAAGGCATCTTTTCAGAAAAGCTGAAATCTCTGTTGTTTCATCCGGATGAAATCCGATTCCGCCTCTGGAGGCCTCAAGTATTCCGGTAATCTCAGCATTTGGAGCAATGGAGAGGATGAGTTTTTTTGTTGCCATGTAATCCCACAACTTGGCAGGGATAATGTTTTTTCTGTCGCGGTCTGTGCTAACCAAAAGCAGATCTGCCTTATTCAAAACAGACAGGGTTTTTTCAGGAACTACTGGCTCATGCTGAATAAAAATCTGTTCCAGGCCGGACAATTCAATTGCTTCAGCTTCTTCAGGGTCCAGCTCTCCAAAACTGTGAATCCGCATTTTCCGGGCAGCCGCCGGGTCTGTCTTTGATAGAAAGGACATCACGCTCATGATCGGCTCTGCCGGACTCAACCTCCTGAACCTTCCAAAAAAGAGAATGTGCAGCAATTCCGGATCCGGGTCATAACTCCAGTTCTCATCTCCCGGATCTTCAAAAAGGGCCGGGTCATACGAGTTATATATCACAGCTGTTTTGCTCTTTTTAAAACCGTAATGGTTTTGGTAGGCCTGCTCTGTTGCCTTTGAAGTGAAGGTAAGTTTATCAGCACTTTCAACGATACGTTTTTCTGTTCTGCGATCCATCTCTTCAGAAAAAGCCGACCTATCCCTGAGGTTAACGTCAGTGATTGTCCACGGATCACGAAAATCTGCGACCCATTGCTTTGAAAGATCCCTGGCAAGCTTTTCACCCAGCCACAATCCCGACCAGGGGTCTCCGGTGCTCCAGATTAAATCGGGGTTTATTTCTTTTACTTTTGATAAAACCCCGAGATAGCGGAACCAAAAAAGAAAGATCCATGAGTCAACAGGTATATTTTTATCAATCCAGGATGAGGCATGGCTCGCAATTTGGGACTTGTTCTTTTTCCCAGCCGGAGTTTTTGTCCGTGTAGTCTGATCAAAAGGTGTATCTATTTCGATAATTTTTATTCCATCGAGAAGAACTCTCTCTTTTTCAGTTAGTTTTCCGGTTTTCTCTGCAATGGTAAGTATTACAGGCTCCCATCCCATCTCCTTCATATGGATGGCGAATTTGAACGGCCGCAGCGCCCCCACCCTGCGGCGCGGAACAAAATAAGGAGCTATCATCAGAACCTTTTTCATATTGCCGTTATGATATGAATAAAAATCTCAAAGTCCCGATCAAGACGTCAACTTACTCCATACACTTTCAGAGAATTGATGAAACGGCTCTTTTTGATTGTACCATCCGAAATGGAGGCAGTAGGGCGTGGCGTATAGATAATCCCCTTTACCCGGCAGAAGAGAGAGAAGTGCAATTAAACTCTTTCGAAGCCAATTAATCTGTACAGCTTTTAAATCGTATACAAAACGATCACTATATAGCAGGCATTTCACATTGTTAAACTCCTCGTCAAACTCTGTGTAATTCTCAATAAAATCGAGCTGTGGGCTGTTATAGCCAAATAACCACGGGTAAACCTGAACTTTCAGTGTAGCCATGGCCATGGCAATACTCCACTCACACGACTCCTCACTTCTTCCGGCCTCCTCGGTCCTGCTCCTGAAATGTGTTTTGTGTCGGTGATCCAGCATTTCTCCTGCAAGTTGACATACAGCTTTAGTCAATTCTGCATCAGAGGAGTAGATCATACCCGTTTGAACCCTGCTCAAATAGGTAAGTCCAAATCTTTTTAAAGTTTTTTTCCTGCGGTACAATAGAAAATCTTTCAAAATTCCCACACCTTTCGGGCCGCCAAAAAAGAGATCCGAAGTTTGATTCCCCGTTACTGTAAACCGATAGGGAGTAAATGCACTCCAGAGAGATTCAGGGTTTTTGCACCAGACGATATCACTATCTATGTAGAGATTCTTCTCAAAGGGCATAAATTTGTGCACATTATGTTTAAAGCCGGTTATTGATGCATTCTCCTCAGGAAGGATGTTTATTTGTGTGAAATGCCCGGCAATAAAGTTCTTTTCCAGAATCTCCTTGTGATCGATTGTGCAGTACAGGGCCACGGGCCGGCTTGTGTCATATCTCCTGAGCGTAGCGACACTGGCAACTGCGTGTTTCAGATATTTTTCATCTCCAAACGAATTATATACGTATCCCTGCCCGCTCTGATTATTGCCCATAAAAGAGTTGCCTCATGTGCCTGTATTAGGTGGATGATGAACGAGCGGCACGCCTTTGCAAACTTTGTAAGAGTGCATCGAAACCTCGTTGCCTTATTATGCTTTGAAACTGTCGGTTATAAGAATCAGCTGTTGAAACCTCATCGATTGACATATCTGTAATCATCCAATCATCATCTTTTTTCTGCATACTATAATCTACTGAGGTACGTACATTTTCAAGTTGTGCGATTGTACGTACAAAAGCAGAATCATTCTCTACTTCAATAGAGTTATAAGTCACCTCTGCACGGTAGATATCAAGCCTGTTCAAGGAGTTGTCTCGAATAATGGTTGCAAACAATGAGACAAATTCCTCTCTCTGTTCATCAGATATTTCATCATAGGTATTGCCCAAAGCCCTTTGAGCCATGGCACGATAGTCTATCACGTCATTGATGATATCTTTAAGTTTGTCGCGCTGTTCCTGTGTATGTTCAGTGCCTTTGGGCCCCAACAGCTCCTTAATTTCATCATCACGTTCATCCAGCATCTCTCTTATTTCATTTTCAGCCGACTGTGCAGCCACAGATGAAACAGCAATTAACATAATAATTACCAGGTTTATAAGATATTTGTACATAGCCATACGATTAATTTACACTCAGTTGATTAACGGAAATTCCTGAAGCTTTGTAAAGAGCTGCTACTCTTTTATTCAAATCAAACACATTTTGTTTCAGCTCTAAACGTAATTCTAACTCTTTCTGCACAGAATCCAACAAGTCCTCAACATCACCAAAACCAAGATCATAATTTAATTGCTCATTTCGAACCCAATTTCGGGCAATAACCAGCGCAGCCTCGGTTTGTTCTACTCTCACCTGAGCAATAGCAGCATTTTGGTAATTTTCATTCAGTTCCAATATCATACCATCCATTACTGCATCACCAAGATCCTGTACCCGCCGAAGCTCAATTTCAGCACGGTCGACTGATGCACGCATTGAAGGGAAATTCAGATTTTGTCGAATCCCAAAACCCACACCGGCAGTTGCAAAATTTGCATTATTGATAATAAATGGATTTGTTTGCCGGGGCCTGTTTGGGGTGTTAGCATAACTACCTGTCAAGCCGAGGAAAAAGAGAGGGTATTGCTGTGAACGAACGGCATCTGCACTATTCCTCAAGGCTTCAATTCCGGAGTTTACTCCCTTGAGTTCAGGCCTGTTACTAAATGCCATATTTTGATAATAATCATAGGGTTCCAGATCAAATGGAATTGGGTCAAGAAAGTTTTCTACCGGCCTGTAAATCACACCCTCTTCCGCCTGCAGTACATAGTTCCAGATGCGCTTAATGGATTCAACACGCTGCTCTACTTCAACCTTGTTCACTTCGAATTCTGCCTGATAGAGTTCAAATTTGAACACATCAGACTCTTTTAAATCGGGATCTCCATCTTCGATCATCTCATTGATTTGGCGGTCAACCCTATCAATCTGGCTCTTTGCTTCTTCTAAAATCCTGGAAATCTCTATGGCCAGCAGATAGCTGTAATAGAGCTCAAATAACTGCAGTTCGGCTTCAGCTTTAACAGCACTGAATTGGTACTCGGCGGCTTTAGCACCTGCTTCTGCTGCTTTAATGGCTTTGTTTATAGCACCCCAGCTAAATATCGGCTGAACAGCGCTGATTTCTGCCCTTGTAAATATAGCCCAATCTTCCCAGTCATTTTCAAGATTTGGATCCAGGTAATATTGACCTTTTGGTAAATCCGTTTGACTCTTCACGCCGGGTACTGCTCCGTGTTGGGTACTCAGCTCAAATCGAGGCAAAATTCTCTGAGATCTCGCCTGTCGTTGTCTGTTCTTAGCAAGATCAACGGCTCTTCCTTCATAAGCAACCTGGCCGGAGCGCTCCATACCTTTTTGGATAAATTCGGCCAAATTAACGGAGAGGGTGTCTTGTGCTGAGGCTGCAGGACCAAGTATTACAGTAATAAATAATACTGAAATGAAAAACGCTCGATTAATCATAGTAGTTTCTGGTGTTATTATTTCTAAGCCACCAACGTAGAAAACGATACTTTATTTAAAAGAAAAGCCCCAACTAATGTTGGGGCTAATCTTTAAGTGCGGAGGGAGAGGGATTCGAACCCCCGGAGACTTGCGCCTCAACGGTTTTCAAGACCGCCGCATTCGACCACTCTGCCATCCCTCCTATAAAT
>SKRK01000357.1 GCA_007118525.1 Balneolaceae bacterium | reverse complement strand
TGCACCTGATAAATCATCTTCCCACGAAAACTCAGAACGTTCGCCAAAGTTTTCAGGCAGATCAATCTTTTTAATCTTATTTCCCTTTATATCCTCGATGGTCTGGAAAGTACGGCTGTCGCGGCGTGTTACAAACGTAATTGCAATACCTGACTTGTCATAGCGTCCCGTTCTGCCAATTCGATGTATATAATCGTCTGTATTATTGGGAACATCATAGTTAATTATGATTGATACCCCTTTGATATCAATACCCCGGGCAAGTACATCTGTTGCTACAATAACCGGAACCTGACCATTTTTAAATGCAGACAGGGCTCTGTTGCGCTCATCCTGTGTTCGGTCGCCATGAATACTTTCAGATTTAATCCCCTCTTTTTTCAGAAGGCGATGTAACTCATCCGTTCCCTTTTTTGTAGAGGTGAATATAATGCATGAATCCCATGTAAGACTCTTAAATATTTTTTTAACTAACGGAACTTTCTGATTGCTGCGCAATGTATAAGCTCTCTGCTCTACAGATTGAGATGGCTTGGATCGTTCAATTGCCACGCTCTCAGGATCCTTCATGATAGAAGAAGCCAGCTTCTTAATTTCATTCGGCATGGTTGCAGAGAAGAGAAGTGTTTGACGCTTCTCAGGCAGCCATGAGATGATCTTTTTGATATCGGGCATGAAACCCATATCCAGCATTCTGTCGGCTTCGTCGAGTACAAGATACTCGAGATTCGAAAAATCTATACCAACAACTTTATTCTGGTCTATCAGGCGCCCGGGTGTAGCCACAATAATGTCCACACCTGCTTTTAAGGCTTTGGCCTGAACAGCGAAATCGCTGCCGCCAATAACCGTTGCTGAAGAAATTCCAGCGTGATATCCAATAGCAAATACCTGCTCGTCAATTTGAGAAGCAAGTTCGCGCGTTGGGCTGACAATCAGCGCTTTCACACCTTTTCTTTCACTCTGCAATACCCGCTCCATAATGGGTATTATAAAAGCCCCGGTTTTACCGGTACCGGTTTGCGCAGTTGCAATTAAATCTTTGCCGGCCGTTACAATAGGAATAGCTTTCTCCTGTATGGCTGTTGGCTCAGTAAATTGTATGTCTCGAAGGCCGGCTAAAAGAGACTCGGATAGATTAAATTCAGTAAACTTCAAATGTCAAAAAAATTGTTTAGTAATGGTTTGATATCTGTTTATTTTCAGAACCGTAATATAACAAGTTAATTTCAAGATTTTAGTTTTATCTTTAAAGGTCACGAATTCAAAGCCGATAGCTGTTATTGAGCTTTGCAAAACTTGTTTTAATCAAATCTACAACTCTATTTTATGAAACTTTTATTCCAAACATCTCTATTGTTTACATTGGCGATAGCATTGCTATCTGCGTGTAACACCCCTCAACAGCGTGCAAGTGCCAGTTTAGACTCAAAACTGGACTCAGTAAGTTACAGCATTGGTTACCTGCAGGGCTCGGGAATGGCGCAGGAAGGCCTCACGGATCTAGACTATAACAACTACCTGGCAGGCTTGCAAAAAGCTCTCGAAGGTGACGATGCCGATATCGACAACATGGCCATGCAGTCCGTAATACAAGATTATTTGAGCGAACTTCAGTTAGCTGAATCTGTTCGCAGATCTCAGGAAGCAGAGGTGAACAGAGAAGAGGCCCGGCAATTTCTTGAAGAGAATGCCCAAAAGGATGGTGTCACGGTTACTGAGTCCGGTCTGCAGTATCGCGTGATCGAAGAGGGAACCGGCGATCGTCCGGATGCCACTGATGAAGTTGAAGTACACTACAAGGGTACCCTTGTTACCGGTGAAGAGTTCGACAGCTCACATTCTCGCAATCAAACTGCCACATTTCCATTAAACCGCGTAATTTCGGGCTGGACAGAAGGTGTACAATTGATGAGAGAAGGCGCAA
This sequence comes from Balneolaceae bacterium, assembly GCA_007118525.1. GTDB lineage: Bacteria > Bacteroidota > Rhodothermia > Balneolales > Balneolaceae > Rhodohalobacter. The sequence continues at coordinate 3,566 of SKRK01000357.1, read as the reverse complement.
CCTATGAGTTTTTCATTCCTTCAGAGCTCGGTTATGGAGACAATCCACCTCCCGGAAGTATTATTCCTCCAGGAGCCGTTTTGATCTTTGAAATTGAACTGATCGATATTAAGTAATTAAACCTTTTTGCCGCTGCTCTGCGGGTCGGCAGACATGCGAAAGATTTTATATTGGTTTGGGAATTGCCGCGCTGCGTAAAGCGGTGCCGCATCAATCTCACAAAAATTTAAAAATCGTGCCGTGAATTTTCGCAGCACGATTTTTTTATGCTTAGTTTATATCAATGGATCCATTAACAGCTACATTGAAAATTCGGGCTAAAGCCCTCGAGCTTGGATTCGACCAGTGCGGCTTTGCAAAGGCTGAACCGCTGGATAAGGAAGCCAGGCAGCTGGAGGAGTGGCTGAACCAGAACAGGCATGGCACAATGGGCTGGATGGAGAACAACTTTGACAAGCGCATCAACCCTACCCTGCTGGTACCCGGCGCTAAAAGTGTGGTAAGCGTTATCGCCGGGTACCGTTTTAAAGAGAATGAAGCGTATGATTTAAGAACAGGTGGTCCCAAAATTGCCAAGTATGCCAGGGGAAGGGATTATCACAAAGTATTTAAGAACCGGCTGAAGAAACTCTTCAAATTCGCGGAAGAGACATTCGGTGAAATCCAGGGCCGTATTTTTGTAGATTCAGCGCCTGTTATGGATAAAGCGTGGGCGCAGCGTGCAGGCCTCGGTTGGATTGGCAAAAACAGCAATCTGCTAAACAAAACGCATGGCTCCTGGTTTCTGATCGGCGAGATGATCATTGACGTGCCCTTTGTCTACGACGCGCCCGAAACTGAGCACTGCGGCACTTGTACCCGCTGTATTGACGCATGCCCTACCGATGCCATCTATGAGCCCTTTAAAGTAGATGGGAGCCGGTGTATCTCCTATCTCACAATCGAGCTTAAAGACAATATCCCATCCGAATTTCAGGAACAGCTCGGAGAGTGGATGTTTGGATGTGATATCTGCCAGGATGTTTGTCCCTGGAACCGAAAAGCTGAATATGGCCACATAGAGGATTTGAAACCGAGAGAAAAAGTGCTCTATCCCGAAGATCGCCAATGGAGTGAAATCACCAAGGAGGAGTTTGACTCCGTTTTTGAAGGCAGCCCGGTCCGCAGGGCCGGTTATAAGCACTTCACAGACCAGGCAGCAATCGTTCAAAAAAATCTGTCAGAAAAAAATGATTAAACCTGAGTTCGATTCTAAAATTTCAAAAAAGAGGCTCCCCTCCTTTTCCAGAGAGGGGACTTTCAGGGCCTCAATCGACATATTATTAATCGAACCCGGGTATTAACGATGTGAAAAGCATCAAATGAGTAAATGACCCTGCATTTTCAAGCTAAGGAATATCATTTCCTTAATGCGTTTTCAATCGCCCCTCTTTAGCTGCACGCTGTCTCTTCAAAGTTTGAATCCCAACATCTTTTTACTCCGTCTTCAACAATGTAACCTGTACGTGTGGATGTATTCCAGTATACATCAATGCCGGACTCAAAATCATCGCCTGTCAGATTGATATAGTTTTCCACTCCCTCTCTTTTATAGCTTATTGTGAATACCGTTCCCTCATCCGGATCTGTGAACGTGTATTCAGCTTCATATACGGTTGCTGAAGTGACCTTCCAGTTGTAGGTCATAAAAGGATTTTGTGAATCCGGAGTAAAGTAACTCCAGCCTCCAACAGTGCCGTCACTGTTTACGGTTCCGGAGAGAAACAGGAATTCATCAAGGCTCTGGCCCAGTCCTGAAAAGTTACCGCTCAGAAATACCCTCCATTCATAACCGCTGCTTACCGGTTTAGCTGTAACTCTTATAGACAGCGACTCACTCCCCTGCTGAAACGAATAGGCCCATTCCCACATGCCATTTTTAAAAACTGCGTCTTCTGATCGAGCTAGTTCAAGAAAACCCGTTCCAATCGCGGTTCCGCCTGTCAGTGTAAACGAAGCAAGCAGTGTATAGCTTGAGGCCTCATATGCGGCTTCAGTCTTTTCACTGTATCCGGGTAAGCTGGTAAAATAATCGATTCCAATTTCAACGGGAATTGCCTCCGGAATCATTGGCGGATCCATTAGATCATCATCCACTCCGGTTGAACTGTCGGAGCAAGACGTGAATAGAAAAAGAACAAGCAAGAATGAAAGAGAACTGTTAAATATTGATTTGGCGGGTTTATTCATCGGTTTGGTACTGATTTTGATTTTTGTTTATTGGTATTCTCTCGATTAGCGTATAACCTGACTCCAAACCGTCATCTTTTTAAAAGAAATTTCAGAACTGATCCCGGCGATCTTTTAATGCTTTGTATAGCATCTCTCTCGCTCTGAAGATATGTGCTTTAACAGTACCCAACGGAAGGTCCAGTTCCGTAGCAATTTCATCATAGCTTAGTTCTTCAAGATGGCGCATTTCAATTACCTGCCGGTATTTTTCAGGCAGCTCTTCAATAGCTTCATGAATAATAGTTTGTCTCTGCTTACGTATAATTTTCCGGTCTGTCTCAGCACCTTCATCTTCCAGCTGGAAAGCAATATCTCCATCTTTTGTCTTCACCGGCTCATGTATCGACATGGTTTTGAGCTTTTTCTTTCTCAGGTAGTCGATGGTATGATTGGTGGTAATCCGATACAGCCAGGTGGAAAAGGCGTAGTTGGTATTGTATGACTTCAAATTGTCGAAGGCCTTAACAAATGCTTCCTGAATCAGGTCTTCTACCTGTTCATGATCTTTTACCATCTTGACAATATGATAGTAGAGAGGCTTCTGGTACTTATTCATTAAGTCACGAAATGCTTCCTGATCCCCCTCAACAGCAGCAGCCACCAGCCGATCGTCTTCAAGGCTGCTTGCAGAAGCATTTTCCCTTGGTGACTGCTTATTCTGTGATGATTCTTCTGTGGTTGACATTCCCTGGACTAAATAATATTAAAGGGGCTTTGCTTGGATCAATAGAGGCTAATAAAAACATAAATATATGTAACAAGCCAGTTCAATAACATAATTAAAAAACCAAGCTGAAACATAATAATAGCACCATGAAAAAACTACCGGCTATTTCTTTATCTATCTTTTTGCATCGGAGATTTGAGCAGGATGTTTTAAATCGATATTTTTTTTAATGTTTTCAGAATAATGTTAAACTGATTTGAGTGTATTGACCAAAATTTTACGCTAAAAAAGGTAAGCACTCTTACTTGGTAATCTAACTAAGCCAAAAGAACAGACCTATCAATTCAATTAAAAAATAAAACAGACCTAAAATTATGACGATGAGAAGTATATTCACAATTACACTTACAACAATTACTCTGTTATTACTATCGGGCCTAACAACTCATACACACGCTCAAATAGAGCAAGGCGACTTCAAATTGGGAGGCGGACTTGTATTTGGATCAGGTGTAGGATTTGGAAGTCTCGACAATGATTTAGGAGTTCGGGTAGACGGCTACTACGCTTTTACACCCGTGATAAGGGCAGGTGGAGATTTTACATTCTACTTTCCAAAAAGTGAAGG